>CALVST010000014.1 GCA_944359365.1 uncultured Clostridia bacterium | reverse complement strand
TCACGACGTTTCGCAGGCATCAGCTTGCCGAGAAACGTGTGAGTTTTTCAGTATTCCAAATTCCCCACCGTTCTCGGGAAGGGCAGAACGTCGCGGATGTTGGATATGCCCGTAAGGTACATGATCATCCGCTCGAAGCCGAGCCCGAAGCCCGAATGCACCGTGCCGCCGTATTTGCGCAGGTCTAAATACCAATCGTAGTCCTCGGGTTTTAAATGCATCTCTTTCATGCGGGCAAGCAGTACCTCTTCCCGCTCTTCCCTCTGCGAACCGCCGATCAGCTCGCCGATGGCAGGCACCAAAAGGTCTGCCGCCGCCACCGTTTTGCCGTCGTCGTTCAGGCGCATATAAAACGCCTTGATCTCCTTCGGGTAATCGGTGAGGAATACCGGCTTTTTATACACTTGCTCGGTCAGATACCGCTCGTGCTCGCTCTGCAGGTCGCACCCCCAATACACGGGGAACTCGAACCTGTCTTTGACCTTTTCCAAAATTTCTATCGCTTTCGTATAGGGCAGGCGGACGAACTCGTTTTCCGACACGTTTTTCAGCCGCTCGATCAGCCCCTTGTCTACAAAGCTGTTCAAAAATTCAAGCTCAGCAGGGCAGGTTTCCATGACATGGCGGATGATCGCCTTGACCATCGCCTCGGCGACGTCCATGTCCCCTTCGAGGTCGCAGAAAGACATTTCCGGCTCGATCATCCAGAACTCCGCCGCGTGGCGGGTGGTGTTGGAACGCTCGGCGCGGAAGGTCGGGCCGAAGGTGTACACATCGGAAAACGCCATGGCAAACGTTTCCGCGTTGAGCTGCCCCGAAACGGTGAGAGCCGCCCTTTTGCCGAAAAAGTCCTTTTTATAGTCGACATCGCCCTTTATTTTATCCATTTCGAGGGTAGTGACCTGGAACATGGCGCCGGCGCCCTCGCAGTCGCTGCCCGTTATGATGGGCGTGTGCACATAAATAAAGCCCCTGTCATGGAAAAATTTATGGATGGCGAACGCCGCCTCGCTGCGGATGCGGAACACCGCGTTGAAGGTGTTCGTGCGCGGGCGCAGATGCGCAATTTCGCGCAAAAATTCGAGGGAATGCCTCTTTTTCTGCAACGGATAATCGGGCGAAGACGCGCCCATAACGGTCACTTTTTCCGCCTTGATCTCGAAAGGCTGTTTGTTTTCGGGCGTTAAAACGAGCGTGCCCTCTACGACGAGGCTCGCCCCCACGTTCTGACGGGCAATTTCGTCGTAGTTGGCGATATTGTCGCGCTCGAAAACGACCTGCACGTTTTTAAAACAGCTGCCGTCGTTCAGTTCGATGAATCCGAACGTTTTTCCGTCGCGCAGCGTCCTTACCCACCCGGCGGCGGTCACTTTTTTGCCGCCGAACTCCTGCGGCGCGCCGTACATTTCTTTTACCGTAGTGCGTTTCATTTTTCTTCTCCGAAAGATTGATTTTTCTGCCTGTTATTTCGTAATATTGTACCAAATCCGCGCGGAAATATCAAGTATATTTTGTCGAAAACAAAAAAACGGCAAATAAGCCGTTTTTCCGTGAAACATTTATAAAACCGTATGCTGCGGAAGCGGTTCAGCCGAGGCGCACCGCCCACCGTATAAAATTGCACAAAAACACGCAGCCGCAAACGATCTGCGCAGATCTGCCTTTGCAGTGGATCATCCCCCACGTCGCCATCAGAAGCAATAACGCGAAAGGCTGAAAGGAAAGATACCCGTACACATCGCCGTTCGCCAACGCGCACAGCGCGCGCGTCGTGCCGCAGACAGGGCAACCTATGCCGAAGATCCCATAAAACGGGCACCCATGCCCCACATTCCCCAACGCGCCCCATAGCAAGCACGCCGCCAATGCGGCAATATGCGTTTTAAACAGCCGGGACAGGCGTTGCTCATAAGAGCGCAGCCATAAGCTTCTCATAATTTTTTCTGCGGGCAGCTTTTTTGATCAGAAACCAGTCTACGAACGCCCAAATCCCGCATCCGCCGCCCGTGAAAAGTTTTCCCAACCCCATGCCTGTATCTCCGATATAAAAACGGTCCACGCCGATCCCGCCGAAAAAGATCGACAGCGCCAACGCTGTTCCCGGAGATTTGAACTTCAACGCGCCGAGCATGGAAAATCTGTCTTCCGAAATGCTGTACAGGCGTTCCCGCAAATGGACAAGCTGTTCGTTGTCGAAATACTTTCCGTTCACCGTTAAAAAATTCTGTACACGCGCCTCCCTGCCGTTCGCGCCCGAATACGCCGTCCCCGCCTTTTCAAATACTTCCATTCCGAATTCTCTCCCTCTGAATATTTTTCTTACAATAGTAAGATTTATGATATTATACATCTTACGATAGTGAGAATTCAATCATTTTTCTTACAAAAGTGAGAAAATTAATATAGTTATGAACGAATTATTTGCAGAAAGGCTTAAAGAACTGCGTGCAGAACAGGGCGTGAGCCAAGTTTTATTGGCAAAATCGCTCGGGGTAAGCAAGGGCATAGTAAGTTTATGGGAAAACGGGTTGCGCGAACCGACGCTTTCGAACCTGGTGGCGCTAGCCGACTATTTTTGCGTTTCGCTCGACTTTCTGACCGGAAGGACAAAGGACTGAATACCGCGCGGCTGTCGCGTATCATTTTTCATAAAACCGGCGGGGCGCATTTTTGCGCCCCGCCGGTTTTATCTGTTTATTCGGTTGCAGCCGCCTCTTTTGCCGCGGCGCTTTCGGCTATGCTCTTTGTGAAGCATTTCCTGCGCTTGATGACGCGCTTTTCCATCGAGCTCCACTGCGACTGCACCGCCGTGTTGGATACGAGCTCCGGATTGCTTTCCACTTTTTCGATCTTGTCGTCTATCAGATTTTCCATGATGCGCGAGATCATAAGGGAATTGATGCCCGTCTTCTGATAGTCGGGGCGGACGGCAATGAGCGCCATCTCCAATTCCTTCGGGTGTTTGATCGCTTTCAGCACGCGCACGAACCCGAACGGGAACAGCCTGCCGTCGCTCTTTTTGATCGCTTCGCACAGAGACGGGAGCATGACGGCCATGCCTACGACCTCGTCTTTATCGTTGACCAAAAGCGAAAAATAGCGGGCGTTTATGACTGTGCCGAACTGATCGAGAATGCTGTCAACGGCTTTTCCCTCGACTGCGACATAGCAGTCGAGAGAGGCATATGCCTCGTTGACGAGCGCGATCGCCCTTCTTCCGTATATTTTTATAAGTTTGCGCATAGGACCGTCGTCGGCGACTTCGCGCACTTTGAATTTGTCTTTCAAGCGGTCCGCGATACGCGCGATGCGCTCGTCTACCTTGTCGGGTATCTCGAAGTCGTATTCGAGCCATTCGCTTTCATCGGCAAACCCGAGATCTTTTATCAGCTTTTCGTAATAGGGATAATTGTAATTGGTGCAATATGTAGCGCGGCGGTCGAACCCGTAAGTAAGCAGCCCCTCCCTGTCCTGATCGTTGAACCCCCAAGGGCCGTGGATGGTATCCATCCCCTGTTCCCTGCCGAATGCTTCCACCGCCCCGATGAGCGCGGCGGCGACTTCCGCGTCGTCGATGCAGTCGAACCTGGAAAAACGGATGCATTTTCTTCCTGCGGCTTTGTTGTATTTTTTCTGTATGATGCCCGCCACACGCCCCGCGAGCTTTCCGTCCTTATAAGCAAGAAAACAGCGTATCTCGCAGTCCTCGAGATTGGGGTTCTTCTTCGGGTCGGCTATATTCTCTTCGTCAGAACGAAAAGACGGCACATACTGCGGACAGTGTTTATATAATTGAAAAGGAAAGTCCGCAAAAACGCGCATCTCCTTTTTCGTTTTCGCTTCTTTTATAACGATCATTTTTCAAACACCTCACGTTTCTTTTCCTCAGCATTGTACCACTTTTTGTCGAGTTTTGCAACGATTTGTAAATTATTCTTGACAACTTTCGCCGCCAATACATGGAAACCGCCGGTTTCTTTCAATGCAGACCGTTCTATTTCATTTTTCTGTTTGCCGTCAAGCGATCTTAAAACGTGCAGCAAAGCCATCGGGCGCAGAGTCTTCGGGCTTTGCCAAAACGCCGCGCACGGGCGCATAACTGTCGCTGCGGATACGTTTTCTGCCCACGAGCACGCCGTTTTTATAGGTAAGCAGATACCCGCAGCTTTTCAGCCCGTCCTTGGCGGCGCGCGGTTTCGTATTTTCGTTTTCCGCGTACTCCGGCTCGGGCGGAGATATCACTTCGGTCACGACGCTTTCGCGGCGATAAGAGTAAGCGCTCTTTCTGCCGTAAAGTTCCGCACAGATTTTTCCGTTTTCCGCGCGGCAAACGAGGTACACGGGCGCGCCCGTGCGGTTGACAAAGCGCAGGTCTGCATTTTTTCCGCTGACCATCGCGTCGAACGAAGGTTCGACGTACCCCACCGAAAGGCTGTGCGGATGATACTCTTTGATCCCCATGCCCGCGAGCAGCGCCGCGTTATACACGGTGGTGCTCGCCTGGCACACGCCGCCGCCCACGCCCGAAACGAAATCCCCGTCGAAAATGATGGGCGCTTCGAAAAAGCCGTTCGCCCGCGTGCGGTCGCCCACCGTTCTGTTGAAGGAAAATTCCGCCCCCGCCGCTATAACGGTGCCGTTCAGCTTGTTTGCCGCCTGCGCGATGTTTTTCGCCCTTCCCGTAACGGAAGCGTTGTACTTTGTGGAAAAGCGCGAAAGCAGGCAGGTATCTCTTTTCAGCTTTTCCACAGTTATGCGCGCGGGCACCCTTTCAGGTTGTAACTTTATCTCTTCGAAGCCCCCTTCGAGCGCTTTGTCTACCGCTTTTGCGAGCACCGTGCCGTCCAAAAACTGCCCGCTCCGTTCGGTGCGGTAGGTGAACGGCTCGGCGGCGGACGCATCGAAAATCAGCTCCGCGTTTTCGCTTTTACGGTAAAAATCGTCGCAGATGCCGCGCAGCACGCTTTCCCTGCACACGAGGCGGTACCGCCTTTCGAGCGGGCGCGCGCCGCCCTTTTTAGCCGCCGCTAGCGCAGACGAAAGATTTGTTTTTACGTTGATCTCGGGATAGCGGAACACATACTTTTTCCCGCCTGCGGTGATTTTCAGCTGTTTTTCGGAAAGTTCGCGGCGCAAAGACTCTCTCACCTTTTCTTCCGCGCGCGCATAGGTCAGCCCCGAAATGTCCACGCCGCCGACCGACGTGCCCGCGGGATATCCGCCCGCAAAGCCGCAAAATACACCGCAAAATATGAGAAGGGCGCCCGCGAGGACAGCGAGCGCCGTTGCTTTTGTGATTTTTTCGCGCATAGTGACCTCTTTTTTGTCAGTATGCGCGGAATATGCGGAAAAAACCGCAAAATGCGACAGGGATTTTTTGGGTAAAAAGACGAAAGGATGCGTCGCGCACGGCGCTTTGCCTGCCGCCTCAGCGCTTGATTTTTCCCCCTGCGATGCGTATTTTGTTGACCGTTTTTCCGAAAAGCACCTTTTCGGTATGCGTGCAGGTGAGCACCGTCTGCACGCCGTCCAATTTTTCAAGCAATTTCCTGCGCCGCGGGAGGTCCAATTCGCTCATCACGTCGTCCAAGATGAGCACGGGATACTCCCCCGCGTGCTCTTTGAAAATTTCAACCTCGGCAAGCTTTACGGCGAGCGCCGCCGTGCGCGCCTGCCCCTGCGAGCCGTACACGCGCGCCTCTTCCCCGCCGATGAGTATTTTCAGATCGTCTCTGTGCGGGCCGGACGCGGTAAAGCCGAGGCGCACGTCCCGCTCGTAATTTTCGGCAAATTCCTCGTTGAGTTTTTTCTCTATCTCTTCCTTTGTGGCGGGATATTTTTTCTCCGAATAAATTTCCAGCTTTTCCGCCCCGTCGGTGAGGTAAGCGTGCCGCTCCGCCGCCAACGGAGAGAGTTCGCGTATGAACTCCTGCCGCTTTTCGGCAATTTCCGCCGCGTAGCGGCAAAGCTGCGCGTCCCATACGGGGAGCGTTTCGAACACCACGGAAAGGTCGCGGTTTTTGAGGAGCGCGTTGCGCTGTTCGAGTATCTTGTTGTAGCGTATGAGCGCCGTATAATAACTTTTGGAAAGCTGCGATATGGAAACGTTCAGAAAGCGCCTGCGTTCGTCGGGCCCGTCCTGCACCAGGCGGAGTTCGGAAGGGCTGAAAAACACGCCGTTTATGTTGCCCAACAGGTCGGCATTCCTGCTTATTTTCATGCCGTTGACGCGGATCTCGCGCTTGTTTTCGTAGATATCCGCCTCGATGCGCACGGTACCGAAACGGCTTTCCGCGTCCGCACGGATGAATGCGGCGCTCTCGCCCGCGCGGATGAGCTGTTTGTCCTTTCTCGCGCGCGGAGAAGTGCCCGTGCAAAGGTAGAAAACCGCTTCGGCGCAGTTGGTCTTGCCCTGCGCGTTCCTGCCGTAAAGCACGTTCAGCCCCGCATCGAAGGAAAATGTTTCCTCGGCGTAATTCCTGAAGTTTTTGAGGTACAGATTTTTTATTTTCATCTCTTTGTTTTGATTTGATTTTCTCGCCGATTTATATTATAATGGTAGCCATAAACGGCGGAGAGAATATCGTCTGCGCTATAAGGGTATTATAGCAAATTTACGAAAAAAGATAAAGTGTTCAGAGGTAATTATGTCCGAAAACAATCAGTACGAAATTTTATGGAAGGCGATCGGGGAAAATCTGGAGCAGACGCTCGCGCACATCACTTACACCACTTACATCGCGGGGCTGCGCCCCGTGGATATAGACGGGACGCGCATCGTGCTGGAAACGGACACGGAATTTTTTGCCAAGACCATCGTACACCAGCTGAAAGACAAAATAAAGGCGGCGATCGCCAAGGCGGACACGGGCATCACCGATTTTGCCCTGAAAGTTGCGGGCAGCGACGAATTTTACTACCGCCCCGAAGAGGAAGAGCCCGATGACGACTATACGCCCGTCGCGGTGGATCCGCGCTTTACCTTCGAGTCCTTCGTTGCGGGCAAGAGCAACGAATTTGTTTTTGCGGCGGCGCAGTCGGTGGCAAAAAACCCGGGCGCGAACTTCAATCCCCTGTACATTTACGGCGCGTCGGGGCTCGGAAAAACGCACCTTTTGCAATCCATCGCAAACTATATCAACCTGCATAAACCTTCCCTGCGCGTGCTGTATACGACGTGCGAAAAATTCATCAACGAACTCATCGATTCCATTTACCTCAACAAGGGCACAAACAGCCGCGACATGCAGGCAAAGTTCCGCAACCGTTACAGGAACGTAGACGTTCTTCTTATCGACGACGTGCAGTTCCTCGCAAAAAAACAGGCGGTACAGGAAGAACTTTTCCACACCTTTAACGCCTTGCAGGCGGAAAACAAGCAGGTCGTTCTGACGTCTGACGTGCCGCCGAAGGAGATCGCCACGCTCGAAGAGCGGCTGCGCACCCGCTTCGAGGGCGGGCTGATCGCAGACATTCAGCCGCCCGATGCGGAAACGAAGATCGCCATACTCAAACAAAAGGCGTTTGAAAGAAAAGCGATCATCCCGCCCGACGTGCTCGAATTTTTGGCGCGCGATTCGGGCACGGACGTGAGGACATTGGAAGGCAGGCTGACCAAGGTGGTGTTCGCGAGCAAGCTGCACGAACAGCCCGTTACCATGGAACTTGCCATGACGGCGCTGCGCGAAGCTGTGAGCGAAGAGCACGAAACGGTCACGGCGGACAAAATCATAGGCAGCATCTGTTCCTTTTATAAAATCAGCCGCGAGAATCTTTTGGGCAAGAGCAAGAAAAAAGAGCTCGTGCAGCCGCGGCAGATCTGCGCGTACCTCATGTGCGAAATTATGAATATTCCCCTCGTTTCCATAGGCGAAGCGCTCGGCGGCAGAGATCACACCACCGTGATACACTCGCGCGAGAAGATCACCAACCTGATAAAGGTGAACGACCGCATCGCCAAAGAAGTGGAAGACATACGCAATATGATCCTTAAACAATAAGAAGGGAGTTCACGAAAACCTCGGCGAGCTGACGCCTGCGGTTTTCCGTGATTTGAGGGCGACACCATTGCTCGCCGACATACTGTCGGCTCGACAACGGTTTCTCCGCTCTTTGCGCCCTTTTAGGGGCACACATAGTATGCAAGGGGCGCAAATTCACCCTCTTCCCGTAAGGCAAAGCGTTGCCAAATAGGGGTGCGCTGCGGAAAATTGCGATTTCCCTTGCGCAAATAAATTTTTAAATAATTACTTGCGTTTCCGAAAATCGCACTTTTCGGAATAAGCCCCCGATTTGCCGCGACACGCGGCTTGCCGAAAAAGAGTGAATGCGAAAATTGCTATAATAAGAAAGCCCTTAAATATTTTCGCAGAGAGAAAAACGCCGCAGAGTCGACCTGCGCGTCGGCGAACGGCGGTTGTCTCTCAAAATCACGGCGTTTCGCAGTGCCTTTGCACGAGAAACGCGTGAACTCTCTTTCGTGAAAGGCTTTTTATGGATAACATCTTTTACACAACCGAATACGACGCCGTGGTCGTAGGCGCGGGGCACGCGGGCGCGGAAGCCGCCCTCGCACTCGCCCGCACGGGCATAAAGACAGTGATGCTGACGCTCAACCTCGACAGCATCTCTTTTATGGCGTGCAATCCTTCCATCGGCGGCACGGCGAAGGGGCACCTCGTGCGCGAGATAGACGCGCTCGGGGGCGAAATGGGCATCAATGCCGACAAGACCGCGCTCCAGATCCGCATGCTGAATACGGGCAAGGGCGCGGCGGTGCAGAGCCTGCGCTCGCAGTCGGACAAGCACGCATACCACGCGCGCATGAAGCAGGTGCTCGAAAACACAAAAAACCTCTCCATATTGCAGGGCGAAGCGGCGGAAATACTCGTGGAAAACGGAAAAGTTTCGGGCGTAAAGACAGCCGTGGGCGAAGTGCTCACCGCAAAGGCGGTCGTCCTCGCCACGGGCGTGTACCTGAAAGGCGAAGTCATCGCGGGGGAATACAAGCAAAGCTCCGGGCCGAACGGTTTCGCGCCCGCAAACCTTCTGACGCAGAACCTTATCGACCTCGGTTTCAACGTGCGGCGGTTTAAAACGGGCACGCCCGCGCGCGTGGACGGGCGCACCATCGACTATACAAAGCTCGAAATTCAGCGGGGCGAAACGGATATTTACCCCTTCTCCTTCCTTTCCAAAAGGGTGCCGCAGAAACAAAAGCCCTGCTATCTGACCTATACCAACCAGAAAACGCACGACATCATCCGCGCGAACCTGCACCGCTCTCCCCTCTATTCGGGCATCATAAAGGGCACGGGGCCGCGCTACTGCCCTTCCATAGAAGATAAAGTGGTGCGCTTTGCCGACAAAGAGCGGCATCAGATATTCCTCGAACCCGAATGCGCAAATTCGAACGAAGTGTATGTACAGGGCATGTCCTCTTCCCTTCCCCACGACGTACAGCGGGAGATGTACCGCTCCATAGAGGGCTTGGAAAAGGTGAAGATCATGCGCTACGCCTATGCCATCGAATACGACTGCATCGACACCCTCGACGTATACCCCACCCTCGAATTCAAAAAGATCGAAAACCTATACACGGCGGGGCAAATAAACGGCACGAGCGGTTACGAAGAGGCCGCGGCGCAGGGGTTGATCGCGGGACTGAACGCGTCCCTCAAACTGCGCGGGCTGCCCCCGCTCATTTTAAGGCGGGATCAGGCGTATATCGGCGTGCTCATCGACGACCTCGTAACAAAGGGCACGAACGAGCCCTACCGCATGATGACCTCGCGCGCGGAACATCGCATACAGCTGCGGCAGGACAATGCGGATTTCCGCCTGACCGAACTCGGGTACCGGGCGGGGCTGGCGACGAAAAAGCGCTACCTTCGCATGCTCGAACGCAAGGAGGCGGTGGAAGAGATACGCGCCGAACTGGATACGCGCGTACCGCCCAAAGAGGCGGAAAGTTTTATGCGCGCCCACGGGTTCGAAACGCTGTTCGGCGGCATCAGCTATGCAGACATGATACGCCGCGCCATAGAGCCGAACGACATCATCGAACACTTCGGCATTTTACAGGGGAGAAACCGCGCGGACATAGAGACGGCGGTCATCGATGTAAAATACGAAGGGTACATCAAGCGCGGATTGGAACAGATAGAGAAGGCAAAGGCGCTGGAAGACAAAAAACTGCCCGCAGATATCGACTACGAAAAGATAGACGGCCTGCGGTTAGAGGCGCGGCAGAAACTCAACAAAATACGCCCCGAAAACCTCGGGCAGGCGGGGCGCATTTCGGGCGTGAACCCCGCAGACATCGCCGTTTTGATGGTGTATCTTTCCTTAAAACATAAAAAATAGCAGAACGTAAAGTCAAGTACCACCGGCAGAGCCGGTGGTACTTGACTTTTAACCTATTTTATACGTTGTACCGTTCGGCGTGTCGGTAAGCGTTACGCCCTTTTCGGCAAGGTAAGCGCGGATCCTGTCCGCCTCGGCATAATTTTTCGCCTTCTTTGCCGCCGCGCGCTCCGCGATGAGCTGCTCTATCTCTTCCGCGGCTATGCCGCCCGAACTCTCTTTTTGCTCTTCTTTTTCAAAAAGCCCGAGCGAAAGCACCTTTTCAAAATCGGCAACGAGCGCGCGCGCCGTTCCGCCGCCGATGTCTTTCGCCTTCAAAACGTCGTAAAGCGCGGTGATCGCGAGCGAAGTGTTCAGATCGTTGTCGAGCGCGTCGGTGAACTGTTTTTTATAGCGGGCAAACCCCGCTTCGTCCACGGCGCCCTCGGGCAATGCCTGCACCTTCGCTTTGAGCTTTTTATATGCGTTCGCGGCGTTGGCGAGGTTGTCTTCCGAATAGATGAGCGATTTGCGGTAATGGGAAAGAAGGCAGAAGAAACGATATTCCATCGGGGTAAAGCCGTCCTCTTTCATCTTGGAAAGGGTGAGGAATCCTCCCGACGATTTGCTCATTTTGCCGCCCTGTGTGTTCAGGTGCAGAACGTGGAACCAATAATTGCACCACTTGTGCCCGAGGTATGCCTCGCTCTGCGCGATCTCGTTGGTGTGGTGCGGGAACACGTTGTCGATGCCGCCGCAGTGGATATCGACGTATTCGCCGAGGTACTTCATCGCGATGCACGAACATTCGATGTGCCAGCCGGGATACCCCACGCCCCACGGGCTTTCCCATTTGAGCGCCTGATCTTCGAATTTAGACTTGGTGAACCAAAGAACGAAGTCGTTTTTGTTGCGCTTGTTGCCGTCTTCGTCCACCCCCTCGCGCACGCCGACTTCGAGGTCGTCTTCCTTAAAATTGAAAAAGACGTGATACTCTTTGAGTTTGGAAGTATCGAAATATACGTTGCCGCCCGCAAGGTACGCGTAGCCCTTTTCGATAAGGGACGAGATGACTTTGATGAACTCGTCAATGCACCCCGTGGCGGGCTGAACGACGTCCGGCTTTTTAATGTGCAATTCTTCGCAGTCCTTAAAAAAGGCGTCGGTATAGAATTTTGCAAGCTCCAACACCGTTTTATGCTCGCGCTTCGCGCCGAGGAGCATTTTATCCTCGCCGCTGTCCGCATCCGAAGAAAGGTGGCCTATATCGGTGATGTTCATCACGCGCGTCACGTCGTACCCGACATAGCGCAGGTACTTTTCGAGCACGTCTTCCATCATATAGGTGCGCAGGTTCCCGATGTGCGCAAAGTTGTACACCGTCGGCCCGCAGGTGTACATTTTTACTTTGCCTTCCTCGCGGGGAACAAATTCTTCGATCTGCCTTGAAAGCGTATTGTAAATCCTCATATCGTTCTCCTCGTGCCGCGCGTGCGGCGGGCGCATTTTTCCGCCCCTCGTCTGTTCCGATAAATTATACAATATCGCGGAAATAATGTCAATCTTTCCCCGAAACAGAAACGAGTTTTATTCATACAAAAACGGTTCCCCGTTTATTCTCTCACAATCGTCAAAATCGGTCAGATTCCGCGCGGCGCGCGGTTATATAATGGGCATGACCGCCCGATCGGGGCGAATTTATCCGCGGGGTACACTATGCAGAAATTCCGGCTCAGGTACGGCTATTCGTCCGTACTGTTCTATGCGGCGCTCTTTTTGGCGATGCTCTTTTTAAACTTTACGATGGACTCGTTCGAACCGTTCTCGCTCGCGCTATACGCGGCGATGCTCGCCTGCGGGCTGAACGTGTTCGCCTCGGCGGGGCTGTTCCTGCTTTCGGGCGGCATATCTCTCGCCGAGGGCTTTGCCCCCTTCGCCGTGTATGCCGCAGAATGCCTTTTGCTCGGCGCCGTCTTCTTTTTTTACGCGCGCGCGAAAAGGCCGATGCGGGCGGAGATCGCGCTGTGGCTGCTGCCCGCCGCGGGCATCTTTATTTGGGTGTTCGGGCAGTTCGTGTATGCGGATTACATAAGATCGCTCATCGTGGGCGCGGTGATATACGTTTTGTGCTTTGTGATGACGGGCGCGCTCCGCTGTGCGCTTTTCCGCGCGGGCAGATGCCGCCTGACCGCGGAAGAACTCGTGTTTTCGGGCACAGCCGTCGCCGCGGCGGGCATCGGCTTTTATAAACTTGCGGGCACATACGCGTACGAGGGCGCGGCGATATTCATTCTTCTCATCGCCTTGGCGACGCTGAAAAACGCCAACGTCTTTTATTGCGCGCTCGTGCTCTCTCTGCCGGAAGCGATCGCAGGCAGCGCCGCCGCAGGCGAAGCGGTGCTCGCGCCCGTAGCGGTATTTGCCGCCTATGCGGGCGCGGGGCTTGCCTTTCTTCGCGCGGGGAAATTGCCCGCAGCCCTCGCAGTGTTTCTGACGGACGTCATTTTGCGCTATGTGCTGCATTATCTGGGGAGCGTTCCCGCAAGCGGGTTTTATCTTGCCCTGCTCACTTCGCTCGTGCCATGTTTCGTATTCGCGCTCCTGCCCGAAAAGCTGCTCGGCAAATGGTCGCAAAAGCTCAAAATGTACGGCGAAAAACAGCTCACCCGCCTTACGATCAACGCCGAGCGCTCGCTTGCGGGCGAACGACTGTTCGACATAGCGGCGGTTTTCCGGGAGATAGAGAACGCGTTCACCGCGCTCGACAGCGCGTCGGAAACGGAAGACGGCGCGCTCAAAGCGATGGAAGAATCGCTGTTCGGCTCGGTCTGCGCCGAGTGCGAAAACAGGCAGCGGTGCGAAGAAACGGGCATGGGCGAGGCGATAGAAAAGCTGGTGAACATAGGCGCGGGCAAGGGAAAGGCGACGCTTTTGGATCTGCCCGCAAAGCTCGCCGCCGAATGCGTGAACGCCTCGGGCCTGCTGTTCTGCCTGAACAAACTGCTCGCAGAATACAGGCGGCACACGGTGGAGCTGGAAAACGCCGCGCTCGGCAGGCGGCTGCTTGCCGACCAGGCAAGGTGCGTGAGCGAGATGCTCAAAGAGCTCGCCGTAAACGAGGCGCGCCCCTTTGCGCCCGACGCGGAAAAGGAGCGCAGGCTCAAAGCCCTGCTCGCCCGTTCGGGCGTGGTCTGCCAAGAAGCGATGGTAACGGACGAATGCGTATCGTTAACGGCTGCCGGCAATTACGAAACAAAACGCATCCTGCGCGCGGCGGAAAGCGTGTTCGCGCCCGCAGTGCTCGCAAAAAAACGCGCGCTCGCCGCAGACAAGTATTATTACGAATTCCGCAAAAAGCCCGCATTCGACGCGGCGTTCGGCTCGGCGCTCGCAAAAAAAGAGGGAGAAAGCGCGAGCGGAGATACATATTCGGTACTGAAAATAGACGAAAAGACATTCCTGCTCGCCCTTTCCGACGGCATGGGCAGCGGCGAATACGCCCGCAAAATATCCGACTGCACCGTTTCTCTCGTGGAAAGTTTTTACCGCGCGAAAATGCCGCCCGCGCTGATCTTGGAAACGGTGAACCGCCTGCTTTCTTTCAACAAAGAAGAGAGTTTCGCCTGCATAGACATCGCGGCGGTAGACCTTTCCGAAGGATATGCCGACATCGTCAAAGTAGGCTCGCCCCTCGGGTTCGTGCTTTCGGAAAACAAGATAGAAGTTCTGGAAAGCGACTCCCTTCCCCTCGGCATACTCGACGGCGTAAAGCCGACGACGATGCGCAAAAAACTTTCCGACGGCGACGCCCTGCTCTTTATAAGCGACGGCGTGACGGACGCATTCGGTTCGAGTGCGGACATCGCCGATTTCCTCGCCTCCCTTTCCCCGCGCAATCCGCAGGCGCTGTGCGATTCGCTCATAACCGAAGCGCTCGCCCGTTCGGGCGGCGCCAAGGACGACATGACCGCCGTCGCCGCGCGGCTGTTCCTCTCTTCCGAAAACGAAAGCGCGGAATAAACCTTCCGAAAATATATGGCAGGCACGCTGGATTTTGCGCCCCGCCGCGCGGTATAATGACCGTGCGGCGGGGAAATTTATTTTGCGGGAGGTGAACGGGCAATGCCGTTTACATTTCATCTGCGCCTCCACGACGCGGCGGAAGGAGTCTCAGAGGCGGTAAAAAGTCTGTTCGCCACCTGAAAGGCGGTAGAATGGATTTTTTACAGCTATTTGCTTTTTTAAGGCAGTATAACGCGGACATCGTCGTCATCGGCGGATTGGTCGCCGCCGCGTGCTTTTTCATCGGAAAGCTGTGCGGCGGCAAAGTGAGCGACAAGCTGCTCGTATTCCTGCCCTTTGCGCTCGGCGCGGTGCTGTACTTTGCATACGGCGCGCTGTTCGTGGGCGGCGTTGCGGAAAACGCGGGCGCTTTTATAAAGCACGGTTTTTCGTGCGGCTCGTTCGCAACGGCGGCGAAGGTCGTAGCGGCGCAGCTCTTTACAAAGGGCAACCTGCCCGACAGGCAGACGCTTCGTACGGCGTGCGTAAAAGAGATGCTCGCGCCCTATAAGGAACTTTCGGACGAAGAGGCGGCTCAGATCGCCTCGCTTGCCGAAACGGACGAAGAGGGTGCAAAAACGCGCATCCTTGCCCTGTGCGAAGGGGCGCAAGAGGCGGCGGAGCTGCTCATTGCGGCGCTGAAAGACATTTAATTTCCTCACGGTATCCGCGGGCGGCATGCCCGCGGATATTTTTATGTCCTTTGCGTATACTCTTTGCGAAATGAAAAAACTCGGAAAAAAGTGTAAAGACAACGTAAAACTCATCAAAAGCATCCTTACGTCGGAAGACATACTCGTATTTGCGTTTGAAACGGCGGACGGCGCGGCGTGCGCGGCGGTATATGCGGACGGCATGACGGATAAAGCGCTGCTCGGCGAACAGATCGCACGCCCGCTTTCCGCAAAAGAGGCGCCCGCCTCGGCAGAGGATGCCGCCAAACTGCTGCAGGCGCCCGAGATCAAGACGGAGAGCGACCTGACAAAGCTCGCCGACGAAGTGCTTTCGGGCAATACCGTGCTGTTTATCGACGGCGTGAACGAAGCGCTCGTGGCGGGCATGAAAAAGCTGAGCATGCGCGCCATCATGGAGCCGCCCGGCGCCGTGGCGGTGAAGGGCCCGCGCGAGGGGTTCATCGAGGACTTAAAGACGAACATGTCGCTCGTGCGCAACAGGCTGCGCACGCCCAAACTGCAATTTAAAACGCTCACAGCGGGCAAACAGAGCAAGACGATGATCGCCGTCGGATACCTCGAAGGCATTGCCGACGAAAACATCGTTTCCGAGATCGTAAAAAAGATAGAGAGCATCGATATAGACGGCATACCCGATTCTTCCTACGTCGGCAAATTCCTTGCCGAACGCCCCGATTCCCTGTTCAAGCCCACGGGAACGACGGAAAAGCCGGACGTGCTCGCGGCGAAAATGCTGGAAGGGCGGGTGGCGGTGCTTGTGGACGGCTCGCCCATCGCGCTTACCCTTCCCTATCTGCTCGTGGAAGATTTTCAGGGCGCGCAGGACTACTTCGTATCCCCCTACCGCGCGAGCATTTCCCGCCTGCTGCGCTTTTTGGGGGTGTTCGTTTCCATATTCCTGCCCGCGTTTTATGTGGCGGCGCAGCTTTTCAAATTGCAGATACTGCCCCTTTCCTTTCTGCTGACCATATCGGGAAGCACGCAGGGCATCCCCCTTTCGCCCAGCCTGGAACTGTTTTTTCTGCTGCTCGTATTGGAAATTCTGATAGAGGCGAGCGTGCGGATGCCCAAATACGTCGCGTTGGCGCTTTCCGTCATCGGCGCGCTCGTACTCGGTGACACGGCGGTGAAAGCGGGCATCGTGTCCTCTTCCGCCATCATCATTACGGCTTTGAGCGGCATATCCGCCTATACCGTGCCCGACCTTGTGGGCACGACCTCGATCCTGCGCATCGCGTTCGTCGTGGTGGCGGGCAGCATCGGCACATACGGCGTCATTCTGATGACGGCGCTCGTGCTGTATTACCTCGTCACTTCCGACGCGTACGGCGTGCCCATGCTCGCGCCCTTTTCGCCGCTCGTGCGGCGCGACCTGAAGGATTCGCTCATGAAAACTTCCATGTATTCCCTCGACAAACGCCCGAAAACCTTCAAAACAAAAAACGAAACGAGGCTGCAAAGCGGCAAAAAGGAGCCGAAGAATGGATAACATGAAAGTGCGGCAGATCTGCTTTTATTTTATTGCGATGATGCCCGTCGTGCGGTTTTTGGTATACCCCGCGACGCTCTCTTACAATTCGTCGAACGACCTGCTCTTTTCCGCATTTATCAACCTGCTGCTGGAAGGCGCGGCGGTAGCGCTCGTCATGCTGCTTGCAAAAAAGACGAAACTTTCCCTGTTCGGACTGATAGAAAACACCTTCGGCAAGATCTCGGCAAAGATCGTTTATGCGCTGTTCGCCCTCTTCTTTCTTGCGGCGGCGCTGCTGCCCATGATGGAGCAGAAAAACTTCGTGCTTTTGGTCATGTACGAAAACGTGCCCTCCGTCATATCGTTCGCGCCCTTCTTTTTCGTATGCCTGTTCGCCTGCGTAAAGGGCTTTAAGAGCATCGGAAGGATGGCGGACATCGCCCTTCCGGTTTTTGCGATCGCTTTTGTCGCGCTTATTCTGCTCGCATTGCCGCAAACGGATTTTTCCGCGCTCCTGCCCATCGCGGGGGTGCCGATAAAAGACGTGCTGAAGGGCAGCCTGTTTTCCGCAAATTGGTATACGGAAGCGGCGTTCCTGCTGTTTTTCCTCGGAAACTTCGAATACGAGAAGCGGGCAGCGTTGAAAGTTATATCCTCATACGCGATCGGAAGCGCCGCGGTGCTCCTTTTTCTTGCCGTTTTTTACGGCGTTTTTTCGGATATCGCCATCCGCCAATACAACGCGGTCGCGCAGATATCAAAATACACCACTTCGTTTACCTCGCTGGGCAGGGTGGACTATCTGTTCATCTTCGCGCTCGCGCTCGTGATGATCTTCCGCCTGTGCGTGCCCGCCCAAATGTGCGTGCACTGCATATGCAAGGCGATAGGCTGTAAACCGTTCATTCCGGCGCTTGCCGTAAACGCGCTTCTTCTCGCGCTGACGATATTTCTCAATTATTCCTTTCTCGAAGTGCAGACGCTGTTTACCCAAAAGCTGTGGCTCATGTTCCTGATATTCGCCTATGCCCTGCCCGCGGCGGCGCTGCTTTTGAAAAAGAGGAGGCGCGCAGGATGAATAAGATGGTAAATAAACTTTGGACGCGTATTTTCATCGTCGCCGCGGCAGTGCTCCTGCTCCTGTTCTTTTCCAACGACTTTGGTCTGATAGACATACAGGAAACGGCGATCGTCGTGGCGCTCGGCATCGATGCGGCGCAGGAAGGCGAAGGGTACGACGTGACCGCGCAGATAGCCGTACCCGCGAGCACGGGCACGAGCTCTGCGGGCAACGTTACGGTAAAAGGCGTGCAGACGGTGGGCGAAGCGGTGGCGGAACTCAACCACGAAACGGGCTGGTACCCCACCCTCGTGCATTGCCGGCTGATACTCCTCGGCGAAGAGGTCGCAAACGAAGACGTTTTCAACGTGCTCGATTACTTTTTGCGCAATGATGCCGTGGAAGATTCCTGCCTCGTTGCCGCCTGCAAGGGAAAGGCAAGGGAAACCTTTCAGGCGCAGTCGCCCGTAGGCGATATTTCCGCCTCGGCGATCACAAAAGTGCTCTCTTCCGAGGCGCAGGCAACGGGTATCGTTACAGTTACCATACTCAAGAACTTTGCCGTGGGATATTATTCTGAAAGCGAAAGCGGTTTTTTGCCCTGCATTACCGTAAAGCAGGAAGCGGACAGCCAGGGCGGGCAGAACGCGGACGGAGCCTTTGCGCCCGCAGGCGCTTTCGGAAAGGAAAACGCCCCTTACGCCCTCTCGCTCGCCCCTTCCATCAAGCGCAACAAGTGGTGGCGCGCCAAAAAGCGTCCCCTTCCCATCGCCGCCCCCGTTTCGGCAGAAGGCGGCAATCAAGGCAGCGGCGGGCAGGGCGGCAGCGGTAAAAGCGGTTCGGGCAGCAGCGCCGACGTCTTTCACGCGTCTGAAACCATGCTGTTTTATAAAGGGAAGCGGGTAGCCCTGCTTACGCCGGAAGAGACGCTCGCCTACAACCTTGCCGCAACGGATACCGATTACGCCTACGGCAGCGTAGACGTTTCGGAAAACGGCGAACAGACGAGCTACAATTTAAAAATGAAAATATCGAAAAAAAAGCGCAAACTTACCTTTGAAAACGGTATGCCGGTATTTACTTTTACCATACGCGCCAACGCGCGCATTGCCGATACGGACAAATCTCAACCAATTATCGATGTGGCGAAAACCCTGCTCGTAAACGAAACCATACTGCGCGCGGCGGAAGAAAAATTTCAAAGCGAATTGGCTTCCCTATGGCAAAAGGCGACCAATGCGGGGTGCGACCTGTTTTTCTTAAAGGAAAAGCTGCACCGTTTTCACTATAAACGTTATGCCGAATTTAAAGACGGCGTTCCGGAAATAGTGCAAGTCCGCTACGATATCAAATTTACGAGCATGAAGTGAAAATTGTGACAGACTGATAAAAAGAAAAATTTTTTGAAAAAATTTTTCAAAACCCCCTTGACAAGCACAAAAAATATGGTATAATAAAATTGACCAAAGGGAAAAAATCTTAAAATTTTCCCTCGGTACAGCCAAACGCGGAAGGCACGCGGGTTTTTCTCATTTTTTATTGCGGCGATCGGTCCCATCCGGAAAAAGCGCTTACGGGAGCTGTTCGCAGCAGGGTAAAAAAGAAGAAGGAGAAGGAAAATTTTCGGGAAATCCGCCGCGGAATGCGCAAAAAGCTCTTCATCACACCTCAGCTATCGGAAAAGATGCCCGAAGGAACGAGAGCCGAACGTATTCGCGCCTTTGCAAAAGGAGGTACTGTATGTACAGATCCGATTTAAGGAAACTTGCTTAACGGGGGTACGGTCCGATGTACTATTTCTCTAAGGGGACAGTAAAATAAGAAAGATCCGACCGATGCGGACAGGCAGGCGCTCTGCAGGCTGAATGCGTCCGCGGCCGATACGGCAGTTTACGGAGAATGTCTTATCAGTCTCTTAAAACTGAATAATATGACAAATGCGAAAAGGCACGCCGTTTGCGTGCCTTTTTTGTTTTGCCCCTTTTATCCGCGATCGCACTTTATACTGCGCCCGAATATGCCCTGAACGCCCTTGCGCCGTATGCTTTTGCCCTTTCCGAACCCGCGCCTTCAACGCAAATATTTCGCGTAAATATAATCGTCCATATAATATCCGCCGCCGATGGCGGTGCACTCTTCCCCTTCCCGCAAGAAACCGGATTTTTCATACGCGCGGATGGCGCGGGCATTGTGCTTGTTCACCGTAAGATACACCCGCTTTGCGCCCCGCCGTTGCGCCTCTTCCATGACGAAGGAGAGCACCTGCTGCCCTATCCCCCTGCCGCGCACGCGCTCCAGCAAATACACTTTGGATAAAAACAGTTCGTTCCCCTGCCCCTGCAACGCGCAGTAGCCTATGCTTTCGCCGCCGCAAACGACAAAATAATAGGTATAATTCTGCCGTTGCGTCTGTTCGCGCATGGCGGCGGCGCTCTGAAACTTTTTGAGCATATAGTCTACCTGCACGGCGCCGAGCAGGCCGTCGTAAGCGGAGTGCCAGCTTTCATATGCCATTTTTTCGAGCGTTTCAAAATCGCTGCTCTGCGTCATTTGAATTTTATCCATAGTATAACGCTCCTTTTTTCTCTTTATTATACGCCCGAAAAAAAATATTGTCAACCGTGTTTTTCGGCAAACGGCGACACGCTTCGGCAACGTATGCGCCGCCGCGCCGTTCTTTTTTGCCCTTGCGCCCATAAAATAGTAATAAAACAAAAAGCGAGGGAATACCATGCAAAATTTAAGCGATTTTATCGGCAAAGCGCTTTACACGAAAGCGGGAGAACGTGCGGGGACGATCAAAAACGCACTCCTTTCCAAAAACTTAAAAACACTGCGCGCCTTCGAATATTTCGACGAGCAGGAAGACGAACACACGCTGCCCGCCGCGGCGATCGCCTGCGGGCAGGACGCGCTCATCGTAAAGTCGCTCGCCGAGCGGCAGTTTGCGGACGCCGTGCCCGCGCCCTTCGGCATAGAAGCGTACTCGGAAACGGGCGGATCGCTCGGCAACGTATGCGACTTTATGATAGAGGGCAATCAGGTGAAAGCCGTAAGGCTTACAAGCGGAAAAGAGGCGGAAACGGCGCGCATCGCGGGCGTGAAGGACGCACTGCTGTTCGATTTGACTTCTCCCCTGCCCCTGAAAGCGAAAAAGCCTTCGGCAAAGAAAAAAAACAAAACCGCCGAAACGGAAGGCGCACGCGGGGCGCAAGGCACGGCGCCTTCGCGGCAGGCTGTGCTGAGCGAACAACCGCGCGCACGGCAAAAGGCGGGAAGCACCCTTTTGACGGGCAAACGGGTACCCGCCGACGTTTGCGACGTGCGCGGCAACGTTATCGTAAAAAAGGATACCGTCATCACGGCAGACGTTTTGAAACGCGCGATGGCGCACAACAAGCTGTTCGAACTGACGCTTTGCGTGCTCTCTGCCGAAACGCCCCGCTTTTAATGCGCGCCGCACCGTAAAAAGCCGCTTTCAATCGGCGCCGCCGCATTATATATAAAAACACCGCCCGCCGTCGGATACGTCCGACGGCGGGCGGGCTCACTTTTCCATATTTTCTTCATCGGTTTACTTTTTGTCATCTTTATTTACAGGCTGAACGGGCGCACCGCTCTCCGCAGTTGCTTTTTCCGAAGGATGCAAGTCCGCTTCCGATACGCGCGCTCCCTGCGGCAGCTCTGCCGCGGATGCGTCGCCGCCGTTTACGGCGGTATCTTCGCCCGTAAGCGCTGCCATGCGCGCTTTCAGCTCTTCCATCTCCTCGCGCAGGCGCGCCGCTTCCTGCCTGTCTGCCTCGGCGGCGGCGAGCACTGCCTCTTGCGCGGCAAGCGCTTCCTTGTCCTTTTCCTTTTTATAGGCGCGCACAAGCCGCACGAAGTGCACCGCAATAATGGCGATGACGATCAAAAACGGCAGCAATATGACGCATACATAGCCCGCGGGGGTTTTTAAAAAATTGAAAAAATACCCCAACTTGGGCAAACGGAAGGAATAAATTCCCGTTACGAACGAGGCATATACGGGCGTTTGGTCGTCGCTGCCCGTAGTTGTGCCGTATGTGATGTACGCGGGCACGCCGTTGTATGTGGTCTGCTCGCGTATCATGTGCGTAACCGTTTGGCCGTAGTCTTCGGAATAAAAGGTGATGATGGTGCCCGGCTGTAAGTTGCCGTCGTCGTGTTCGACGATCTTCGAAAAGATGATGTCGCCCGCCTGAAAGGTGTCGCTCATCGAATCGGACATGACGATGTATGCCCTGTAACCGAAAATGGAGCGGTCGGCCCTGTCTACCGTGGTGACGGATACGATGGTAAAAACCATGACCAAAACCGTGAACGCGACGATGAGCACCGTCAGAATTTTGGAAATGATAGAAAAAACTTTTTTTGCTTTTGCCGTCACGAAAGCTCCTTTTTGCGGAATGTTCGGGCGGGCGCATGCTTTGCGCCCGCCCGCGCCTGCCTGTATTTATTATTCGGGTACTACGGTGTACCAAATATCGCCGTTCGTCTGTTCTTGGGAAATGACTTTGTAGCCTGCTTGAATATAATTTGTAGGATTGAAGTTGATAAACGTACCGCCTGTAACCGTTATGGTAACTTGACCGGCAGATTCGTCTATGATTCTTCCGTTAATCGTTCCGCCGGAGATTACGATACTGCGGGAAACGCCTTTTATTTCGTCTTGTTCCCCAAAAACCTGTTCGGCGATTTCGATATTGCCGTTTACGGTTCCGCCGCTGATGACAAGGCTTCCGCCTTGTTTTGTATACTTGATTGTGCCGACAATCGTACCGTTTTTAACGATCAGATACCCGCCGTCCACATAGACGATACCCTCCACCGTTCCCGTCATATTTTCGTCAAGCTCGACCGTAGGCAAAGTATATGAGGCGAAATTGCAAGTATCCAAAGCAAACCGATTGTTATCGCCTGTAATGATATTTGTATTTCCCGTTAAAACTGTATAACTGCAATTATTGGACAGCGCATAACAGTTTTCAAAACCACGCACATCCAACGTAAAATTATCTAAAAGCAAATCGCAATAGTTTTGCACAAGTATAAAAACTTTATCATCGCCCGGTCTGTATGTGCCGTTGCGAAGGGTGACTTTAGAACCTTCTAAAAGCTGCATACCGTTCGTTACGGTACCCTCCGAACCGACCGTCGTCCCTACGGAAACGCTGTGCCCGCCGAAGTTAACTTCAAGCGTGTTGCCTGCCGCCGTTTGAATACCCGTAATGTCCTCGATATTGTTTTCTATCGTTATGATTTTTTCCACATCGCCCGCAACGTTCAGCCCTTTCAACGCTTCTGCAAACGACTGAGCCGTATCCGCAGACTCTTCGATCGGCACTACGGTGTACCAAGTATCGCCGTTTGCCTGCTTTTCGGAAATGACCGTATATCCATCGGCAACGAAATTTGTGCCTTCTCCTTCCGCCGCATTGTTGCTCGGATCATAATTCACGAACGTGCCGCCGCGTATCTCAATAACTGCCGTACCATTTTTATAGCTAGCGTCAACGCAGTTGATCAAATAGCGGACATTGCTTGCATAATCATCCCTGCTTTTATATGTAGGTGAAACGTCAAAAAATCCGCCGTTGATGATTGCAGTTCCTTTCTGTACTTGTATTGCGGTTACAGCACCGTAATATTCGCCGCCGTTGATGATAAGCGTACCGCCGTCAAGCACATTGAATGCATAACCTCCGTTATTTCCCGCTTCCATTGTAACAACGCCGTCGCCGTTGATTTCCAACGTACCGCCGGCTACTTCGAACATCAACAGGTATGTATCATAATATGCCTGCATAGCCTCGGTATAGCTGATTGTTTTTCCGGCAAGGTCGAGCTGTGTATAATTTGTAATCACATTCGAAACCGTAAACCCGGGTACTCCCTCTATCACTTCATGGGAATCTTCTACAAACGTCGGCACATCGGCGCCAAGAACGATATTCCCGCCTTGGGTAAACGCTTGGGCAAGCTCTGCCTGATCTGTAACAATTTCAGGATACTGCGCGCCGTTTACATTTTGACGGGCGAGAATGGCGACGTCTGCCGTAAAGGTGCCGCCCTGATACTCGTTGCCCGCTTCCTCGTTCATGCCGTAAACGAGCACAAAGCGCACCCTGCTCGTGCCCTCTTGCGCCGCAGGGAGCGGCAGTTGCGTCTCGGAAAGCGATACAAGTTCACTCATCGGCTTTTCGCCGAACGTGCCCGTTACCGCGTTCTATTCGTCTATCCGCACGAAGTCGAACCAAAGCGCGTCGGTAAGCGTACCTTCTACGGTAAAATTCAGCTTTACCATCGCATCGATGCTGCCCGCGTTGGTCACTTCCAACAGCTTTGCATTTACATCGCCGGGGGCAAAATTTGTTTCGTTTACGATAGGCGCGGCGGAAGCGCGAAGGTCTTCCCCTTCCGCCTCAAAGGTGTAGTTTTTGCCGCCGACATCGTTTACCGTAATGCCGCCCGTGCCTGTGTCAAAAGCGAAAGCATTTATTTTCAGCGTTCCCGCCTGTATTTTGTTTCCCGAATTTGTGACCGAATCGGTAAACCAAGCAAACGTGGTACCCACAAGCGCGGCCCCGCTGAGCGCCAGCGCCGCGCCGCAAGCCAGAATGCTCCTTTTGAATCCTTTCATATTTTTCTCCTTGTGTCTTTCGATTTTTTCTCATTGCAAAAGGACAAAACAACATTTTTCTTTTCCCTGGGCGGGCGCACCGCCCAGGGAAAAGGGTTTAATTCATTCAATTCAGCGGATTAGGCGTTGTAGGTCCTGTAATAACATCTTCTATCTGTTTACTGGTCGTGCCGTTATTTACTAAATTAGTTCCGTCGTTCGAAACACCGCCGCGTATGCCAATCGTTCCGACTATTTGCGTTGTGCTGTCATATGTAAGCGTTGCGGAATACCCACCGTCGCCCCAAATATAAACAGCAGGCAAGGTGGCATTCTTCGATTCTATCATGCAATTGTTCAACGTAACGTCAGCATTGTTCGGGTAAGAGCTCGAATAGTCGCCCACTACAAGCGCCGCCATAGGTACATTATTGCCGCCGCCCCACGCTGCATTCCAATATTTATCGTTATCGTACCCATTCTCGCTACCTGTATATGTACCCATTAAAACTATCGAGGTATCGGAGATGATTGCCGTTCCGCTGCGCACCATAACTCCCTGACGCTGCCCCGTTATCTTACAGTTATCCATCGTCAGTTTGCCTTTTACATTCATAAATACAGGGCAATTGTCTGTTGCTCTGGATAAACCGCTATATACAGGAACCCCGTCAATCGGACCGCAATAAATATCGGTATTTCTGATCTCTATTTCGCAATAATAATTGGTCTTCGCGTTTGTGGATATTGCAGTGCTGTTTGTCGTATTGATTGTGCAATTTTCAACAATGAGCTTTGAATTTTCCGAATCAACTGACGGATCTTCACTGCCGATACACGCAACCGCCTGTACGCTCGTGATCGTACAATTGCGCAATACGAGGGTAGCTCCCTCTCTTATGCCCATATCACTGGTTGCCAAATTTTTGCCTTCAATATATTCGGAAAAATCAAGCGTGCCGTTTTCAATGGTCAGCGTTGCGCCTTCCGCCGCTACCAAAGTGTAAGCCATTTCATTCGTCAGCGTTTTGCCGTTCAGGTTGATGGTAGTATCCTTCGTAACGGCGCTGCTGCCTTCGTCGGAAGTGAGGTCAAGCGCCATGTCGTCCGTCAAAAGGATATACCCGCCCTCGCGTACTTGCTCGGTAAGCGCGGCAGAGTTTGCAACTGTGGTATACGTTTCGTACTCGGCATCGTCTACCGTCTGCTTCGCGCTGACGACAACGCTCACGCTGAACGTTTCGCCCTGATATTCGTTGCCCGCCGTACCATACATACCGTAAACGAACATATAGCGCACGGACTCATTCGGATCGAGGTAAGAGGCGCTCGTGTTTTCCAACTGCCCCGCGACGGTATTCAGCTGGTCCATCCGGCGCTGCGTGTACTGCCCGGAAACGTTGCCGCTTGCATCGACGCCGATAAAGTCGAACCAAAGCGCGCCTTCCAAGCCGCCCGCGTCGACGATAAATTCGAGCTTGAACTGCAAGGGCAGGCTGCCCGCGTTTTCAAGTTCCAAAAGTACGGGTTCGCCCGTTGCACCCGGCTCGGCAAGCGCACTGCCGATGATCGGCGAATTGTCTTCGTCGAGGTCCTGCGCTTCGGATTTCGGTTCGAATATATAAGTGCCGAGATCGTCTACCGTAACGCTCGTCGTGCCTTCGGCAGCGGCGTCTACCGTGTCGTAAGCGTACGCTTTGAGTTCGAGGGTGCCTGCCTGAATGATGTTGCCGGAGTTGGTTACCGTGTCGGTAAACCATGCGAACGTGGTGCCCATCAAAAGACCGACGCACAGCACGAGCGAAAGCCCGCATACGATGATGCTCTTTTTTAATGCCTTCATAATTTTTTCTCCTTATGTTATTTTAATTTTTAGATGCTGAATCATACTTGCGTCCAAAGGCGTTAAGCCGAGGGCGTGACCTGCGTTGCGGTAACGCGGATATCGAAGGAAACGCTGCCGCCCTGCGCGCCGTTGTTTTCTGCCGTGTTCAAAAATTCTGCCCTGACCGTAAACGACGAAAGAACAGCGTTTTCCGCCATGTTTTCAGGCAGGGTAACGGTACCCAGATCGACCGTTTTTTCTTCCTCGGAAAGAAGGAAAGTTTCGGAGCCGTCCGTTCCCCAGCTTACGGTGATGCGCATTTGCGAAAGGAGCGCCGAAGATGCGGCATCCCCCTGCACGTCCGCAGCAGCATTTACGATTTCGAGCGTCAGGCCGAACGCGGTGGAAATGCCGCCGTTGCGCACTTCGAACGCCGCCTCGCGGTAAATGCCCGGGCAGGCGTTTTCGATGTTGAACACCTTGCCGTCATACGTTTTCAGATCGCGCCCGCCCGACGGGATGCTCTCGGAATAGTCGCCGAACGTGCCGCCGGTGCCGATTTGGTTGCCCGTCATGCTCGTTTGGTACAGGCCGATCTTCAACGTGCCCGCGGACAGGTGGTTGTCCGTTTCCACCGTGTCGGAAAAAAGTGCGTAAGTGGTCAAAAGAAATACCGAAACGCACAGCGCGAGCGCCAGCGCCGCCATCGCGGCAAGCCCTATCTTTTTTCTGCCCATATATACCTCCTCGTTTATTGCATCGGGCGCCTAAAATGTTTTTGTCTGTAAACACAGACAAAAAACGGGGGGCCCGTTTTGCTCTATGTATCCGTTAAAAACCGCCGTACCGAGAGCGCGTTACTGCTCTTGCGCGTTTTCCGCCTCTTCTTGCTTTTTCTGCAAGCGCCTTTGGCGGCGGCGTTCGCGGCGCGCCTCTTCGCGGCGGCGCCTGTCTTCCATGATGTTGCGGTAAGTGAGGTCTATAAGGTCTTTGACCGCCCCGACCATTTCCGCGCTGTCCACCTTCAGATCGATGGGCTTTTCTTTAATGTTGATATTGCTTGCGTCGGCATACTCGGCAAGGTCGTTGTTGAGCACCAAAAGGCGGGCATTGACCACGCCCTTGCGGATAAACAGCCTGATGAGCGGTTTTTTGCCGATATATACGCTCGCATATTTACCGCTGACCTGGTCCTTCAAGCCCTCTTCCCGAGATACCGCATATGCGAGGATATCCCCCGCAAAGCGCTTTTGCTCCTGCGAAAGGGAAGGATACGCCTCTTCGAACGTGAGGTTTTCCGAACGGCGCAAAACGACCGTGCTTTCGTCTACCGCGACGAACTCGGTACCCTCGGCAGCCGTTTCCGCCTGCTCTTGTGCGGAGGTCGGCTCGGCGCTTTCTGCAACGGGCGCGGGCTCCTCCTGCACAGGCTCTGCAATCTCCTCTGCGGGGGCTTCGGTAGCCGCGACCTCTTCGTTTGCTCCCGAAAGCGGGACGACGCGGTAATACCTGCCGTCAAGCTGTACGATGTTCTTGTCGTCGCCGCGGTTCTTGCGGCGGAATTCCAATACGAGCTGAATGACGAACCATGCCAACAGAACGACCATTGCCGCGCACAAAATTCCGATGTAGACAGCCATCAAAGTTTCATTCATCTCTTCTTCCTCCTGAATTATTCATATCGGCAGGCGAAACGCCTGTATTTATGACTCTTTTTCGTTCGTAAACGCAAAAGACAGTTTCAGATCGAGCGCCGCGCCCTGCGCCTCGTTCCCAACGCCGAGCGGCAGCCCATATTCCACCGTAACGTATGTATCGCCCGAAGCGGGACATACCAGCGGCGAACCTATCAAATCTTGCAGCGCGCCGCTGAACCGTTCTTCCCCGCCGATCTCCACGCGCGCGGTAACATAGGGCAAAAGCCCCGCCTCGCCGCCCGCCTCGAACGTTACGGTGAGCGTGCCGCCCTCGCCGCACCCGACGATATATGTGCGCGTCGCAGAATCGCCGGGGAGCATCCCTTCTACGCGGAATGCGCTCTCCTCGGCAGTGCCGCCGTCCGTCTGTATGCGGATAACGTCGCCGTCGGAACGGACTGCCTGCACGATAAGCACGACCGACAGCGCGATCATGCCTGCAAGCACCAGCGATATGACGATCAAGGCGGCTTTTTTCATCTGCGCTCCTCCCGGTACTTTGCCATTTCCGCCGCTTTGCGGCATTGTGTGATGATTTTTAACGATTCTGTCGATATTTTATCACAATAATTATACCGCCTTTATGAAAAAATTGCAACAGAATAAACAGATAAAATATCGGTATCTTTCTGATTCCGGTAAAAAATGTCGGCAAATCGCGGATATGTGTCGTCCTTTTTGATCTTTCGCCCGAACCGATGTGCAGATATGTTGTAAAACGAAACCGCCCGCGCGGCAGTGCCGCGCGGGCGGAATTATTGTATTGCTTGCTATTTTTCTTGTCCGAAAAGGCTCCGTTTTGTTTTATACGTCGTATTTTGCCATCATTTTCAAGAGTGCGGCGAGTATATCGTTGAGCGTTTCGCCCTCGGCGGGCGTGAGCGTACCCTTGTCGCGGTAAATGCGCAAAAGTTCTTCCATTTTTTCCGCCTCCAACCTGTCGCCCGCGCCGAGCGGCATGTCTTTCAGCCGCTGCGCAACGGAAAGGACGTAATCGAGGCGGACGTCTTTGATCGGATGCGCCTGTGTTTGAGCATCGGGTTCCCCGAAACAGCGCACGAGGCGGGGCTTCTGCGCTCCCCCGAACGCGCCGAAAGGCACCTTATTCGCCTTCATATCTCCGCTTTCCGGCAGCATTTCACCTTTAGCGTCCTGTTTTTCGTCGTCGGGCAGCACTTCTTCTTCGCCGATATCGGAAAGCGCGCGGCGCTTCTTCTTAGAGATCTTTACGCGCTTTTGCCTGCCGAACAGGCAGAGCGCGCCATATGCCGCAAGGCAGGGCGCAAACATCGCCATCGCAAGCGCCGCGGCGTACAGCGCGGCGCCGCCGTAAGAGAGCACGCCGAACGCGGCGGCAAACGGGCAAAAGGCGCACGAAAGGTACAAAAACCAATTTTTTGAGCGCGCCCGCAGTTTTTTATTGCAGGCGCAGGCGATCGCCGCGATGCCTGCCGCCGCCAAAGGCGCAAAGAGCAGCGCGAGATATACGGCGTCCTTTACAGGCGAAACAATGCCGTTCAAAAAGTCAGCCGCGCGAGAAAAAAATGTTTCCATATAAAAAGCACCCCGAAATTCTGCTGTCGCAATTATAGCCCTTTTGCGGTAAAAAATTTCGGGGAGCTTTGTCTTTTTTTGCAATATCGGGGCGAAATGCGCCAAATATCCGCTTTGCGGCAGGCGCGCGGCGCACTCTGCAAAGTGCACCGCCCTTGCCCGATCCTTTATAAACGTTACAGCACCCGCACCCATTCGCCGCGCAAAATACCGACGATGTATGCCCGCACGTTCTTCACGCCCGCCGCGCGCTTTGCCGCAGCCGCGTACACTTTCAGCTGGGGCGCATAGTCCTTTTTCAAACGCTCCGCGTCATGAGAGGAGTACTTATAGTCCACAAGGATGCATTCTTCACCCTTTACCGCCATCAGGTCTATCGCGCCCTGCACGAGGATCTCGTCTTTGCAAGCGGTTCCGTACAGCTCGCAGGCGGGCGCGCTCATCAAAAATTCCCTTTCGCGGCTGAGCGTAAACCCGCGCAGCTCTTCGAATACGGGCATGGAAAGGATATCCGCCGCCTTTTCGGCGTCTATCAACGCGGCAAGTTCGGGCGCGCTTTCGAAGAGGGCGGACAATACGCGCGCCGTTTCCGCACCTTTATCCTTCGCGAAAAAGTCTGCAAGTTCCAAAAATGCGTGGTACGCAGTGCCCGTTGCGGTATCGGCGGCGGCAAGCGGTTCCTCTTGCATAAGTTTTGCCGCGGGATAATAGGGCTCGGCAATTTTGCCGAACGACTTCAATATTTCCGTAGCGCTCGTTTTGACGGGAAGGGAAAGGCTTTCCGCATGCGGATAGGGCGCGCGGTAGCGCCTGAGCACTTCCCGTTTCGCCTCTTCGTCAGGCTCGCCGAGAACGAGCGTGCGCGGCGAATAGGCGGGCAGGGGCGCATCCTCCCCTTCCGCGAAGTAATCGCAGCGGTCAAAATCGATGAAGTCCGCAAAACAGCCCGCCTCGGGCACGCGGTAAATATCGAACGGTTTTCTTTCGGAAAACACGAAATGCAGGCTGAACTGCGCACGGGTGGCGGCAACGTATAAAAGGCGCATTTCGTCTTCCGCGCGCTTTTTCGTAAGCCTCGCGCGCACCGCGCGGCGCAAAATGGTGTCTTTCAGCCGAAAGGCATCGAAGTCGTAGGCGCAGGGGGCGAATCCCCACTCTTCATCGAAAAGGAAATCTCCCTTCATGTCTTCAACGGAAAATCGGTCGTTCATGCCGGCGACGATGACGACGGGAAATTCCAAGCCCTTCGAGGCGTGCATGGTCATCACCTTTACGGCGTTCTCGCCGCCGCTCTCCGAGTAGCCGACCTTATAGCCGCCCGCTTTCAGCTTGTCGAGAAATTCCGGCACCGTAAGCGTGCCCGCCTCCGCGATGAGGCGCATCACGCGCGAGAGCCGCTCGGCGCCGCACGGCATGGAAAGCAGGGATATCTGTAGATCGGTTTCCGAAAGCAGCCCCGCCATGATCTCGGCGGCGCTCTTCACCGAGGCGAGAAGGCGATACTTTTCCGCGAGGGAAAAGAACTTTTTCAGTTTTTCCGCGAGCGCGTCGGTGCCCGTGCGCGCATATTCGGCGCAGGCGACGTAAAAGGGCAGATCTTCCCGCGAGCCGCCGTTTTCGGGCAATTTCGAGATATACTGCGAACAGGACGCGCGTATTTTGGCGAGTTCCTCGTCGCAAACGCCCCCGACGGCGCTCCTGAGCGCGGCGGCGAGCGGAATGTCCTGCGCGGCGTTGTCGATATATTTGAGGATCTCGATCATCGTTTTGACTTCGGCGTAGTCGCAGATGTTGTACTCGGCGGAAGAGGCGACGGGCACGCCGCGCTTGACGAGCTCGGAAATGATGCGCTCCGCCTTTGCCGTTTTGCCGCGCGTGAGCACGGCTATGTCCTTGAATTCCGTCTGTACGAACTTCCCTTCCGCGGCGTCGAAACGGGGCGCGGACAGCTCTTCCGCGATGATCGCGGCGATCTTCGCGCCTTCGCGGCTCTCCTCTTCTTCCCCGCCTTCGAGGTGGGCGGCGACCGAATAAATTTCGGGCGCCTCCTTCTCTTTCTTCTCCTTATCGGGAAGAAGATCGTAGCGCACCCTGCCCGCGCCTTCCGGATACAGCCCGCCGCCGCGCATCACGGACGTGGCGGCATAATCTATCGAACAGGTTTCGCGCGTCATTGCGGCGGAAAATATGCGGTTGACCGCATCGAGGACGGCGTCGGCGGTGCGGAAATTGCCGTTCAGCTCGAGCGCGCGCCCGTCCGCCTTGAACTTTTCGTATTTATCGGTGAAAAACGCCGCACTGCAGCCGCGGAAACCGTATATAGACTGCTTTGCGTCGCCGACCATGAACACGTTTTTGCCGGAAACGAGGGAAAGTATCTCTTCCTGCGCGGGGTTTACGTCCTGATATTCGTCCACAAAGACGTGCGAATACCTGCCGCGCACCTCTTTCCCCACATCGGGGATGCGCAAAAGGGCGAGGCTCTTGTGTTCGAGGTCGGAAAAATCGAGCACGCCCGCCCGCCTTTTCAGCCGGGTATACTTCTCGTCGAAGGCGAGGATCAGGCGGGAAAGCGCCCCCGCAAGCTCGCCCGAGGCGTAAAATCCCTCTTTGAGCGCGGCCTCGTCTTCCAACCCTTCGAGCGATTGCCTGATATCGTCGGCGTACTCTTTGAGCGCAGCCATCCGCCCGTCTAATGCGAGCGCGTCTTCCCGCCCCGCAGCCTTCAATTTCGTGTTGGGCGGTTTAGAAGGGAACGCCGCGCCCTGCGCCGCTGCCGCGGCGGAAAACAGGTCGGGCGCGCCCGCAACGGCGCGCGCAAAAGCCGCGCGCGCATCGCAGTACTCGGCGTGCTTTTTGCTCATCAGCCCTTTCTCTATAAAGGGAAGGGCGTCCTCCGCCGCGCGGCACGCCTCTTCGAGCAGCCTGCCCGCCCGCGCCTTTACGGGTGCGAGCATTTCGTCTGCAAGGCGGGAAAAGCCTTCTTCCGTGTACATTGCGGGTATGCTTTCCAAAAACTGCCTGTAATCGGCGCGCGAAACCGCCTTTTCGTACGCATCGGAAAGTATGTTCGCCAACCTCGAAAAACCGCGGCTGCCCGCAAACGCGCGGGAAAGGAGGGCAAAATCCGCGTCGCCCTCTTCCAATTTGCTTTCAAAGAGCGTTTCCGTGGCGCGGGTTTTGAGCTTTGCCGCCTCCGCCTCTTCCGCAACGCGGAAACTGCCGTCCGCGTCCGTGCGGTAAAAATAGCGGCGTATGACGTTCGCGCAGAAGGAATGCAGGGTGCAGATATCGGCGGTGTTCACCGCAAAGAGCTGATCCTTCAAAAAACGGCGGCGGGAAAGGTCGCCCTCCTCGTTGATGCGGGCGATCAGCGCCTTTTTCAGCCGCTCCTTCATCTCCGCCGCCGCAAGGTTGGTAAATGTGACTGCGAGCACGGACGAAGTTTCCGCCCGCCCCGAAAGCACGAGGGAAATGATCTTTTCGACCATGACGAAGGTCTTGCCGCTCCCCGCGGACGCGGAAACGAGCACCTGCCCTTCCGCCTCTATTGCCGCCCTCTGTTCGGGCGTGGGTATCCTTCCGCTCATTTTCCCTTTCTCCTTCTGACGGCGTTCACGATATCGGCATAGTCCGTCTGCCCCACTTCGCGGGGGACGCCGTCAAAGCCGCACACCCCGCCGTAGGGGCAGTAGTCGCAGGCGCCCGCATAGGGCGACGGCGCGATGCACCCCGCGCGCGTTTCCCGCACGAACCCGCGCGCGGCGAGCACCGAGTATTCCATAAAATCTTCGAAATCCTCTTCGCTCATCGCCTTTTTGTTCTTTTTTCCGAAATACGCGTCGATATAGCGGCTCTTGTTACCCGGTTCTATCCCCTTTTCGCTGAGGGCGACGACTTCGTCGCTCCCGACGGTATAGCCCTGCATGCGGAAAGGGCTGTCCTTATCTTCGCCGCTGAACGCGGCGCGCGCGGGGAAGTAATAGGCGCCCGCGGGCTTTGCCCCTCTCGACGCGGCGTAAAGGTACAGTTCGAGCTGTAATTTCCTGCCCGTATAGTAACTTTTCGCGCTCACTTCGAAACTGCCCGTCTTATAATCGACGACGCGCACCCAATCGCCCGCGCGATCTACGCGGTCTATCTTTCCCGCAAGCCGCATATAGTTTTCGCCCGATTCGAGCACGACGGGCGGAAAGGGCGAATCGGGGTACCCGAAAGTTTTTTCTGCGCCCAACACGGAAAATTCCGAATTTTTCAGCTGTTCGCACACGTTCAGCCCCACCATGACCGCCTCGTTTGCCAGCGCCGCGGCGGAAAAGCCCCCCGTTTTCGTGTCCTTCATGTACGAATAAGGCGGCTTTTCGAGAAGCGCTTCCGCCCTTTCGCGCAGGAAAGCGGCGCAGTCGCGTTCGCCGTGCAGCCCGTCTATGTTTTCCGCGAGATCTTTGAGCACGTCGTGCATGAAGTTCCCCGTATCGGCGGGGCGCACGCTGCGCTCTTCGCGCTCTTTGAGCGCGAGCCCCCGCTCGGCAAAATTGCGGTAAGGGCAGTTGAAGTACCCCTCCGCGAGGGTGGGCGCGGCGGTATTTTTGCCGCGGAACACGAGCGCGCCCGCAGACGGCACGAACTTCGGCGCAGGCTCGGCAAAGAGCGCCCTGCCCGCATCTTCGCCGCGCTCTTTCAAAGCGGCATACAGCCCGGAGTGGGCGGAAAAATCGCTCCTTCCGCGCCTATAATCGTCCGCACGGGTTAGGATCTGACGGAGCGCGGGGATCTTTTCGCTCGCAACGCAGGCAAGATAGCGCGTATATGCAGCCGCGTCCGTGCGTTCGGCGCGTTCGAGGGCGCCGCGGCTGAGCACGCCGAGCGGCCTGCCTGCGCGCGTGAACGCGGCGCGGGCAAAGTCGATCGCCTCGCTCCGCTTGCACTCTTTTCCCGCCGCCGAAAGCGGATAGGAAAGGTACACCCTCTGCGTGAACCCCGAAAGGGCGAGCGCGGCGTTTTCGGCGGCGCGGGCGTTCACCTCGCGCATTTTCGGCTCTATTTCCACTTTCAGCGCGCGCAGGCGGTCTATATCTCTGTCGGTGATGAGCGCCGTATCCGCGCCCGCGGGCGGCACGTCGGAGGTGAGGCGGGAACAGAACAGCACCTTCGCCGCCGTCTTTTTGCTCTCCGCATAACTGCCCACGAAAACGCTGTCGAGCGTCTGCGGGATGAGGGAAATTTCCACGCTCTTAAAACTTTCCGACAAAACGGACGCGAACTCTTCCGCGCGGACGGGCGTGCCCGCGCCCAATAATTCCGCCTCGGCGAGCACCTTTTCCGCAGTTTCCGCCCCGCGCGTCATAAATTCGCCCTCCGCCGCGAAACCCGCCTCGCAGAGCGCCTTCGAAAGGGAATCCTGCACCTCTTTTGCGCCGAACCCCTGCATGAGCGAGCGCAGGCGCGCGCAATACCCCGCCACCGTGCCCGACGCGCTCACCCCTTCGAACGCGGACAAAAACTTTGCGCGGAGTGAGGTGAGCAGCATGGTGTCCCTTCCCGCAGAGGGAGAGATCTCCTTTTTTACGCCGCCGCGGAAATTGGCGTAATGCAGCAGATAGTTCCGGTAAATATCGCGCGAGGCGTGCGGCTCGGCAAAAAATTCGCTGCCGATGAAGGCGTACACCTCTTCGGGCGAGAACCCTTCGGACAAAACGCGCAGCCAACCGACGAGAAAGCGGCACAGCGGGTGTTCCGCCGCGCTCTTTTTTACGTCGGAAAAGTACGGTATATTGTATTCGGTAAAGATCTTTTCGAGGGGCACGGCATATTCTTTCGGATCCGTTAAAAGTGCGATGTCGCCGTAGCGCAAGCCGCCGAACACTTCCTTTTTGATCATGGCGGCGATGAAAGTCAGCTCGTCGTCCGCGTCCGCCGCCTCGTAAATGTGCACCGCGCCCGTTTCGAGCGGTTCGCCGCGCTCCGCGCCGAACGCGCCCGCGCGCAGTTTATCCGCCTCGGGCGGGAGCAGGGAAGGCAGGTATTCGTATACGCACTCCGCACCCGCCGCGCGGCAGTATTTTTCGAAGGCGCGCGCCGCCTCCATCGTATAAATATCCTCTTTGCCGCCGAAAAACACGCCCGTGACCGACTTTGCCGCGCCGACCGCCGCGGCGATGCCCGCCGAAGCCTGGCGCGTAAAGGAGGCAAACCCCGCGAAGACCGCGTGCGCGCCGCATATCCCCTTTTCCCTGCCCGCCATCGCCTCGGGCAAAAGGGCGAGCACGCCGCTTTCGTCGAGATACCCGCCGTCCAAAAAGGCGAGGTATTCGCGGTATACGAGCGCGATGTCCGCCAGCTTTTCGGCGAGCATCCCCTCCGTTTCGCGCGCGGAATCTTCGAGCATTTCCGGCGTTACGAGCGCCGCGCGCAGCTGCGCGATCGTTTCGTACAGTTTGAGGGCGGCGCCCGCAGGATCTTTGCCGAAACAGCGCAGTTTGCCCGCGTTTTTCGCGGCGAGCGAACCTATCACCAAAACGGAACCCTGTTTGGAGAGCACCTTTTTGCCCTTTGCGCCGCGCAAAAACCGCGCGAAGGTGGTAACGGACGTATCGAACGTGACGCCCTTTTTGCGCGCCACGGCGCGCTCGACTTCGAGCGTGAGCCTGTCTTCGCAGAAGATGACCGTTCTGCCCTCTTCGGGTAAGGACGCCAAGTACTGCACGAGCTCCTGCGCGGTGGGCGCGAGTATGATTTTTACCTGCATCGTTCATCCTTCCGCCCGCGCGAAAGCGGGCGGCCGTGTAAGATTATTTTAAGTATATCATATTTTTCTCGTTTTTTTAACTGATTTTCACCTGTTTTGTTTTTACAAAATCACCCGTTTGTGCTATACTGTAAAGGATACTTTTGTATAGAATGGAGTTTTTTATACGATGAAAAAGAAATTGGCGGCGGTATGCGCGCTCCTTGCGTGCGTATTTGCCTTTGCGGCTTGCTCTTCGCGCGTTACGGTTTCGCTCGGCAGGAATTGGCAGACGAACACGTCGGGCGGGTACGACAGCAGTTTTTACGAACAGCTCACCTACGACGTGCGCTATGAACGGGACGGCGAATCTTTCGACGGTTTGTACTACGCGAACGTTTCCGGCACTTACACGGTAACGACGCAGGCGGACAGCTATTACCGCGCGTCGGACGACCTCACCGTGAATCAGGCGTACCGCATCGACAGCGTGCTGACGGTGAGCGCGAGCATCGTGGACCAAAACGGCGACGTGGTATACGCCTTCGGCGGAGATTCGGGCGTACCCGCAGACACGGTGCGCTCGACGGTATGGTTCCGCGACACGAGCGAAGAGGCGCTGCCCCTCGAAAGCAGTACGCAAGTATATTCGCACACGCCCTTGCAGAGCGGCAACATAGCGATCTACAGCTATACGACTTCGATCGTATACAATACGGACGCGGCGGGCGCGACCGTCACCATGGCGGACACCTCCGATACGGTGACGGAAAACGCGGACGGCGCGAACGAGCGCGTGATCGTAGGCTCGTTTGAAAGCAGCACAAGGAATTTTTCCAAGCTGACGGAAGATTATTCTGTATTCGACAACGAACAGCTTATGTTTGCGGGAAGAGGGCTGACCTTTGCGGCGGACACCTCGCACACGGTAAACGCGGTGAGCGCGGCGGCGGGCGGCGCGGCGGTAACGCTTTCCTGCTCGGAAGTGGCAGACAGGCCCTATTCCTTCAACTTTAACGGGCAGGCGCTGAGCGAACAGACGATAGCGACTTGCGTAGTGAACTTTTCGCGTTCGGGCGCGGGCGACAATACGGGGACAACGCACACGGTAGATTACGCAAACCGCAGTTCGAACGCCTCGGCGAACACATACAGGAACCTGCCGCTGCGCATTACGACCAATCTTTCGTATGCGATGGGTTCGTTCCTCTATGTTTTGACGAGCGCGAATTATACCGAACCTACGGCATAAAAAGAAAAATACGCGGCGGCTTGCCGATGGCAAGCCGCCGCTTTTTTATATCTTTTTTCTCCCTCAAACTCACGGAAAATCGCAGGCGTCAGCTCAGAAACGAGTAAATTCAAATACTTTTCGAACGGGCAAAAATGACACTTTTTGCCCGTTCACTCAATTTGCCAATGCTTTGGCTCACGGAAAGGGTGAATTTGCGGCACTATATATTTTGCGTGCCCTTAAAAAGTGCCGCAAAGAGGGGAAAACCGCTCGGGTTTCCTCTCAAATCACGGAAAACCGCAGGCGTCAGCTCGCCGAGGTTTTCGTGAACTAAAATATTTTACGGCGCGTTTGAAAACCGCGCTTTTCAATAAGCGCACTCAATTTGTCGCATTCCTGCGACCTCGGCGGGTGAATGCGGCGCACATCTTATGGCGTGCCCTTCAAAAAGTGCGCCGCAGAGGGCAGCGCCCTCAAACTCACGACATTTTGTTTTGTCAGCACAAAACAAAATGTGTGAACATCTTTTCTAAAACAACTGCAACACATCCACCAATACGGCAAAGCCGAGCAAAAGCACGAACCCGACCGCGTGGATGATCGCCTCTACCTTTCTGTTGATGGGCTTGCCGCGCACCCACTCTATGGCGGTGAATACCACCTTAGAGCCGTCTAGCGCGGGTATGGGCAGAAGATTGAACACGGCAAGGTTCACGCCGATAAAGGCGGATATCTCCAAAAATTGCTGTACGCTGCGCGAGGCGATCTGAGAGGTCAGCTTTATGGTGCTGACAGGCCCTCCGAACGCGGAAAGCCCCAAATCTCCCGTAAGCAGCTGCCCCAACACCTTGAAAATGGTGCCGCCGATACGGAACGAATAGGTGAACGCCCGCCCTACCGTTTTAAAAAAGCCGAAACCCGTAAACGAAGTGGAATAAATGCGGTAAGAAAAACTTTCGCCGTCTTCCGCGTACTGCTTTTCCACCCCCAACGCTTCCCATAACGGCGCGGTGTCGGTCAAATCGTCGAACGCGGCGTCGGCGCGCAGCATGACGGATACGCTCTGTATCGAGCGACCTTCCTCCCCCTCGCGGGATACGACAAAGGACACGATATCCCCCTGTTTTTTTCCTTCGAGCGCGTCCATAAGGTCGCTCGTAAGGTAAATGTCTTTCCCCTCGCAGGAGATGATGACGTCCCTGTCGTGCAAGGAATATTCGTTATACACCGCTTCCTGCGAAGGTTCCGTAAAGGTGAGCAGCAAAAGCTGCCCGCAGGCAAGGAAGGATACGATCAGCAAAACGAGCGCGAGCAGATAGTTCATGAACGCGCCCGCAAGCAGTACGATGATGCGCTGCCACGGTTTTTTGTTGTTGAACGCGTCTGGATGCGGGGCGTCGGTATCTTCCCCCTCGAAAGCGCAATAACCGCCGAGGGGCAGACAGCGCACCGAGATCAGCTCGCCGTTCTTTTTTTTATGTTTGAAGAGGGCGGGCCCGAACCCGATGGCAAATTCGTTTATCTTAAAACGAAAAAATTTGCCCGCGACGTAGTGCCCGAATTCGTGCACGGTGATCATGGCAAGCAGTATGAGCAGTGCCAAAAGCACCGAGCCGATCGTGCTCATTACGCCCGAAAAGGAAAGCAGATGGTACATACGACTCCGTTACGGCAAAAGCGAGCGCGCCAATGCGCGCGCAGCGCCGTCCGTTTCCTCCAAAAGGGCGTAGCTTTCCGCATTGCGGCGGACGGTCCTTTCGAGGGTTCTCTCTATAATTTCGGCAATTTGCGTGTATTTTATTTGCCCGCGCAAAAATGCCTGCACGGCAACTTCGCCCGCCGCGTTGAGCGCGCAGGGCATATCTCCGCCCTGTTTCGCGCATTCGAGCGCGAGCGTAAAACAGGGATACCGCACGGGATCGGGCGCGGAAAAATGCAGTGCGGAAAGTTTTGCAAAATCGAGCGGCGCGGCGTTTGCCCGAAGCCGTTCGGGATAGGTGAGCGCCAACTGTATGGGCAGTTCCATGGAAGGATAGCTCATCTGCGCGAGCACCGCGCCGTCTTCAAAAGCGACCATGGAATGCACGATGCTTTCGCGGTGCATGACCACCTCTATTTTTTCGAGCGGCGCATTGTACAGGTGCATCGCCTCGATGACCTCGAACCCTTTGTTAAGCATGGTGGCGCAGTCTACGGTGATCTTTGCGCCCATGTCCCAATTGGGATGGGCAAGCGCGTCTTTCGCCGTCATATCGGGAAGTTTTTCGAGAGGCACGTCGCGCAGGGCGCCGCCGCTCGCCGTCAGGATCAGTTTGGAAAAGGGCGCGTTCCTGTCGAAGGAAAGGCACTGCCAAAGCGCGGAATGCTCGCTGTCTACAGGCAGTACCCGCACCCCCGCGGCCTCGGCTGCGGGCATGACGAGGTTTCCCCCCGCCACGAGGCACTCTTTGTTCGCAAGGGCGATGTCTTTTTTCGCGCCTATGGCGCAAAGCGCCGCTTTCAGCCCCGCAAAGCCCGTTACGGCGACGAAAACGACATCTGCGGACGAATAAGCGCACGCCTCTTCGAACGCCCCCTCGCCCCGCGCAAAGCGCGTATTTGCAGGGATGCCCTGCGGCGTTTCCCCTTCCGCGCGCAGCGCGGCGAACGCGGGCTTTTGCTCCGCCATCTGCCTTTGAAACAGCTCTCCGCCCGTATTGGCGGCGATGGCGACGATCTCAAACCGTTCGGGGTATCTGTTCACGACGTTTATGACCTGCCTGCCGATAGAACCTGTGCTGCCGATGAGTGCAATTTTTTTACGCATTGCCTTCTCCGTAATTAGTTTACGCGCCGAACGGCGCGGTTTATGCGCCCTGCGGCGCTTTATACGAAAAATACCCGCTTCGGGCGGGTATTTTTTATTGCTTACAAAAGAACGAACAGCTCGAACACGATGTAGACGAAGGTGCTTGCAAAGAGCGTGCCGTCTATCCTGTCTAAGATGCCGCCGTGCCCGGGGAGCAGTTTGCCCATGTCCTTAATGCCGATCTTCCGCTTGATGATGCTTTCCGCCAAGTCGCCGAATTCGGTCATCACCGCCGCGATCAGCCCGATCGCCGCGAATAGCACCCACGGCGCCCACGCGTATGCGCTGCCCCATCCGGTATATACATAGTCGGAGCAAAGCGTATACAGCCAATATAAGAGCACGCTCGCGCCCGTTCCGAACACGACGCCGCCGACCGCGCCCGAGACCGTCTTGTTCGGGCTGATGTTCGGGCACAGTTTTTTGCCCTTGAAAATACTACCCACGACGAACGCAAAGGTGTCTGCCACGGGAGAGATGACGAAGATGATGAGGAGCGCCAGCGTGCCCGCTTCCAGATCGTTTGCGAGCAGCATGGTAGAAAGCAGCGCCGTAGGATAGAACGCGCACAGCATCGCCCCGCCCGCGCCCTGCAGCGAACAGCGCTTATGGTCGAACACCAACAGGCACAAGAGCGCCAGCGCAAACAGGAAGGAAAGGTTCAGCATGCCGCGGAACCCCGACTGCGGAAAAAGGTACTCTACCAAATAGTACACGGGCGTGAAGAGCGCCGCAAAGGCATATACCGCCGCCTTCTGCGAGGTCGCCATGGCGAACACAGGCTCCCCTTCGGTACCGTCCTCGAGCGGTTTGCGGTAGGAGCACGCGTGCACCATTTCGTAAGTGCCGATGAGGGAAAAAGCGTACACGAGGATGCCGAAAAACCAAGGGTGGATATTCCTCAAAAAGAAAAAGCCGACAATGACGCCTATATACAATATGCCCGTGATAAGACGCTTTTTCATGTCAGCTCTCCTTTACGTTCCCGTAGCGCCTGTCGCGCGCGGAATAGTTTTCCACGGCGCGCTCGAGATCTCTCTTAGAAAATTCCGGCCACATTTTTTTTGAAAAATACAGCTCGGAATACGCCGCCTGATACAGAAGGAAGTTGGAAAGACGCACCTCTCCTCCCGTGCGTATGATAAGATCGGGATCGGGCACGCCCGATGTGGAAAGAAGGTCTTTGAAACTCGCCTCGTCCACAAACCTGCCGTAGGAAACGGCGGCGTTCACCGCGCGCACGATCTCCTGCCTTGCCCCGTAATTGATGCAGATATTGAACAGCCCTTCGCTGAAAACAGCCGTTTCTTCGGTAACTTCCAGAATATCCCGCTGCACGTCCTCGGGCAGAACGGATATGTCGCCCAAAACGTTGATCTTCACCTGCATTTCGAGCAATTTATCCCTCTTTTTCCCGAAGTAGGTGCGGATGAGGTCGAAAAGCTCGTCCAGCTCTTCCTTCGGGCGGGATAAATTTTCCGTGGAGAGTGCGTAAACGGTCACGATGCGCACGCCCAGCTTAAAGGCGTGCGTACATATTTTCGTCATGTTCTGCACACCCGCCCTGTGCCCGAAAGCGCGCGGGCGGAACCGCCGCTTTGCCCAGCGGCCGTTCCCGTCCATGATGAATGCGATGTGTACGGGCAGTTTTATCCTTCTCATAGCCTTGCCCCGTTAAACCGACATGATCTCCTTTTCTTTATCGGCGGTATGCTTTTCGATCTGTTCCATGCACTTGGAAACAGTTTTTTCCACGTCCTTTTCGAGGGCAGAGCATTCGTCTTCGGATATCTCTTTGCCGTTTTTCATCTTTTTGAATGCTTCCATCGCGTCGCGGCGGATGTTGCGCGCGGCGACTTTCGCGTCCTCGGAAAGCGCCTTGATCTGCTTGGCGAGGTCCCTGCGGCGCTCCTCCGTAAGGTCGGGAAATACGAGGCGGATGACTTTGCCGTCGTTCGTGGGCGTAAGCCCGATGTTCGACTGCAAGATCGCCTTTTCGATGCCCTTCAAAAGGCTCGTGTCCCACGGGCTGATGACGAGGCACTTCGCGTCGGATACGGCGATGTTGCCCACCTGATTGATGGGCGACGGGGTGCCGTAATAGTCTACCGTTATTTTATCGAGCACATGGGGGTTCGCCCTGCCCGCGCGGATACCCGCAAATTCTTCGCGCAGCACGCTGACCGTTTTATCCAGCTTGTCCTCCAAAACGAGCATGATCTCCTGCGCCTTTTCGTTGTCGATCATTATTTTTTCCTCCTTGCATTATTCGCTCGCAATGAGCGTTCCCGTGCGTTCGCCGCATATCGCGCGCACGATCGCGTCCTTTTCGGAAAGCGCGAACGCGAGCACGGGGATATCGTTGTCCATGCACATGGTGATGGCGGTCGTATCCATCGCTTTGAGCCCGCGGTTAATGACTTCCATGTGCGAAATTTTGTCGATCTTTTTCGCGTCCGGATTGGTTTTCGGATCGCTGTCGTACACGCCGTCCACATTTTTTGCGAGCAGCAGTATGTCCGCATGCGTTTCGGCCGCACGCAGCGCCGCGCCCGTATCTGTGGAACAGTACGGGTTGCCCGTACCGCAGGCGAATATCACCACCCTGCCAAGCTCGAAGTGGCGGAGCGCCTTCCTTAAAATGAACGGCTCGGCAACGCTGATCATGTTCAGCGCCGTCTGCACCCGCACGGGAACGCCGCGCTGTTCGATGGCGTCTTGCATGGCAAGGGAATTGATGACGGTCGCGAGCATACCCATATGGTCGGCGGTAGACCTGTCCATCTGCGTACCCTGCCTGCCCCGCCAAAAGTTGCCGCCGCCGATGACCAGCCCCACTTCCACACCCATTTCATGAATGCGCACGATCTGGTCTACCACGCCCGCGATGATCTTTTCGTCGAGACCGAAGCCGCTTTCTCCCGCGAGCGCCTCGCCGGAAAGTTTCAGAATGATCCTTTTATATTTGGGTTTACCCTTTTCCATTGCAACCTCCGAACGCTTATTTGTACGCGCCGCCGGCGCGCCGATCTTTCCGCATGTTTGAAAAAAAGGCACACAAAAATAAATTGTGTGCCTTACTGGTTTTAGCCTTTCATCTTGGAAACTTGTTTTTCGACTTCTTCGGCGAGGTCGTCTTTCTTCTTTTCGATGCCTTCGCCCATTTCAAAGCGCGCGAATCTGCGGACGGTGATCTTTTCGCCGATGGACGCGATCGCTTCGGTGATGAGTTGGTTAATGGTCTTGGAAGAATCCTTTACGAACGGCTGTTCGAGCAGGCAGAAATCTTCGTAATACTTTTTGATCCTGCCGGCAACCATCTTTTCCGCGATCGCTTCGGGCTTGCCCTCGTTCATCGCTTGAATTTTAAGGATCTTCTTTTCCTCTTCGAGGACCTCTGCGGGGACCTCTTCTTTGGTCACATACAGGGGTTTCGCCGCCGCAATTTGCAACGCGATGTCGTGCACGAGCTCTTTGAACTGATCGCCGCGCGCAACGAAGTCCGTTTCGCAGTTGACTTCGACGAGAACGCCGACCTTGCCGCCCATGTGGATGTAGCTGTCTACGATGCCTTCCGCGGCGATGCGCCCCGCCTTTTTCGCGGCGGTCGCCATGCCCTTTTCCCTGAGAATTTCGACGGCCTTGTCCATGTCGCCGTTCGCTTCGAGCAGGGCCTTTTTGCAATCCATCATGCCTACGCCCGTTTTCTGCCTGAGGGCGTTTACGTCGCTTGCAGTAATAGCCATATATCTCTCCTCCGTATTGGGAATTTTATAATTTCAGCCGCAATTACTCGGCGTCTGCCGCGGGAGCTTCTTCGGAAGCCTGCTCCACGACTTCTTCAATGGACTCTGCGGGTACTTCCGCCGCCGCTTCAGCCATTTCCGCATTCACCGCTTCGCCCTGATTCGCCTCGATGACCGCGTTCGCGATGACCGAAGAGAGCAGTTTGACCGCGCGGATCGCGTCGTCGTTGCCGGGGATAACATAGTCGATCAGATCGGGATCACAGTTGGTATCGGTAATGGCGACGATGGGGATGTGCAGTTTTCTCGCTTCCTGCACGGCGATATCTTCGTTGTGCGGATCTACGATGAACATGGCGCCGGGAAGGTTCTTCATCTCGCGGATGCCGCCGAGATTCGCTTCCAGCTTTTCCATTTCCTTTTTAAGGCCGAGCACTTCCTTTTTGGGAAGAAGGTCAAAGTCGCCCGATTCTTCCATCCTCTGCAATTTGTTGAGGCGGTCGATCCTCGAACGGATGGTCTTGAAGTTGGTCAGCGTGCCGCCGAGCCAACGGGAATTGATGTAGAACTGACCGCAGCGGGTAGCCTCTTCCTTGATGGCTTCCTGCGCCTGTTTCTTTGTGCCGACGAACAGGATGCTTTTGCCCGCTTTGACCGTTTCGACGACGAACTTGTACGCCTCTTCCACGAGCCCCACGGTAAGCTGCAGGTCGATGATGTGGATGTCGTTGCGCGCAGCGAAGATGTACTTCTTCATCTTGGGGTTCCATTTTCTGGTCTGATGACCGAAGTGCACGCCCGCTTCGAGCAGCTGCTTCATTGTGATGACTGCCATAAAAATATTCCTCCGTTTGTTTCCTCCCGCACGCGCATAAACAGCCGCATCAGCCCGCCCGATTGAGATTTTGGCAGGAACGGTATGCGGCACGCGCACGGTGTGAATTTTATAGCCTTACTATTTTAGCATAACTGAAAAATTTTGGCAAGCGAAAACAGTTCGTGTTCACACAAATTGCGCGCAAAGGCACGCAATTTGTCGTGAGTTTTAGGAAAACCCCAACGTTCGCCGTTTTGCAAACGGCTCTGCGTTCGGATTTTTCCTCTTTGCCGCTTTTTAAGG
>CALVST010000013.1 GCA_944359365.1 uncultured Clostridia bacterium | reverse complement strand
CGCAAAGCGATGGAGACATCGCGCGCAGGTTTGAACAGGCCGCGTCGAAAAACAAGGCGCGGCATAACACAGCTTCACCGCCCCGCGAAGTCAAAGCTCAAACGGTATTTTGCGAGGGTTTATTCTGTCTTTTCCCGCGCGCCGTTGGGCGCGCGGGATATTTTTTGCAAAATTTTTAAGGAGGATTCGGAAAAATGGACGAAAGCTGCGGCAGTCGAAGTCGGTCATCCGGGCGTGCGGTCTGTACGGGAACAGTCCGTCTTTCCGTCTGCCCTTAAAACCAAAAAGGCTTTGGCAGCCCTGCTTCGAACGAAATTCGAAGGAGGTGTGCTATGGCAACAAAACTCAAAAAAAGGTTGCTTTCCCGCATGGCGGAAGGCATTGCGCGCGCGGAAGAGGCAAAGGTGTGCGTCCGCACGGCGGCGGAACTTCCCGCCCGCGAGGTTTACTCGTTTTTGAAGACGGACGAGTGCGGCATCACCGCCGCGGCGGCGGAAGAGAGGAGGGAGCACTTCGGCAAAAACGTGCTCCCGTCGGCGAAAAAGAGGGGCGTTGCGGCGCGGCTCGCGGGGGCGTTCGTCAATCCTTTCACCATCGTTTTGTTCGTGCTTGCGGTCATATCCGCGCTGACGGACATCGTGTTCGCCGCGGCGGGCGAAAGGAATTTCGTTACGGTAACGGTCATCTGTGTCATGGTCGCGGTTTCGGGCATCCTGCGCTTTGCACAGGAAACGAAGAGCGGCGCGGCGGCGGAAAAACTCAGCGCCATGATAACGACCACCGCCTGCGTGTCCCGCGCGGGCGAAGCGCGGCGGGAGATACCCGTTTCCGAATTGACGGTGGGGGACGTGGTGCACCTTTCCGCAGGCGACATGGTGCCCGCAGACCTGCGAATCACGGCGGCGAAAGACCTGTTCATATCGCAGTCCGCCCTCACGGGGGAAAGCGCGCCCGAAGAAAAGAACGCCTCGCCCGCAGGGAAAGGCGCGGCGCTCACTTCCTGCGCCTGCCTCGCGTTTATGGGCACGAACGTGGTGAGCGGGAGCGGTACGGGCGTCGTCGTTGCGACGGGTTCCGATACCCTGTTCGGGCAGACGGCGAAAACGCTTATCCGCAAACCCGAAAAGACGGCGTTCGAAAAGGGCGTAGGGTCCGTTTCGCATATCCTGATCGCCTTTATGCTCGCCATGGTGCCCGTCGTGCTGCTCGTGAACGGGTTTACGAAGGGCGATTGGCTGAGCGCGGTGCTCTTTGCCGTGAGCATAGCGGTCGGGCTCACGCCGGAAATGCTGCCGATGATCGTTACCGCCTGCCTCGCGCGCGGCGCGATCGCGCTTTCCGGCAAAAAGGTCATCGTGAAAAACATGAACGCGATCCAAGACCTCGGCAGCATGGATATTTTATGTACCGATAAAACGGGTACCCTCACCGAGGACAAAGTGGTGCTGGAAATGCACCTGAATATAGAGGGCGAAGAGGACGCGCGCGTCCTTGCGCGCGCCTTTCTGAACAGCAATTATCAGACGGGGTTGAAAAATCTGATGGACGTCGCCGTCATAGAGCGGGCAAAGGAACTGTGCGGCGCGGGAGATATTTCTTCGGCGGAGCTGGACGGCTTTGAAAAGACGGACGAGATCCCCTTCGATTTCGAGCGCCGCAGAATGAGCGTCGCGGTGCGCGGCAGGGGCGGCGAAACGCTGCTCATCACAAAAGGGGCGGTGGAAGAGATGCTCGCCGTTTCCGCTTACGCGCAGATAGAGGGGGAAGCGGTACCTCTTACGGGCGAACGCAAAAGGGCGGTGCGCGCCCGCGCGGACGAGCTGAACGGGCAGGGGTTCCGCGTGTTGGCGGTCGCGGAAAAGCGGCTTGCCGAGGGCATCGAGGCGCGCGTTTCCGACGAGGCGGAAATGACGCTGATCGGGTACCTTGCCTTTCTCGATCCGCCCAAACCCACGACGGCGGCGGCAGTAAAGCGGTTGCAGTCGCTCGGCGTTTCCGTTAAAATACTCACGGGCGACAACGAAAAGGTTACCGCCTGCATCTGCCGCAAAGTGGGGCTTTCGGACGGGCGTATTTTGCTGGGAAGCGACCTCGAAAGCATGAACGACGAACAGCTCGCCGCCGCGGCGGAAGAGGCGGCTGTCTTCGCAAAACTTTCGCCTGCGCAGAAGGAGCGCGTCGTGCGGGCGCTGCGCGCGGCGGGGCATACGGTCGGCTACATGGGCGACGGCATCAACGACGCGCCCGCCATGCGCGCCGCCGACGTCGGCATTTCGGTGGATACGGCGGTAGATATCGCCAAAGAGTCGGCGGGCATCATCCTTTTGGAAAAAGATCTTACGGTCGTGGCGGACGGCGTTACGGAAGGCAGAAAGACGTATGCCAACATGATGAAGTATATCAAGATCACCGCGTCGTCCAACTTCGGCAATATGTTCTCCGTGCTTGCGGCGAGCGCCTTTTTGCCCTTTTTGCCCATGCTTTCGGTACAGCTGATCCTTTTGAATCTTGTATACGACCTTTCCTGCACTTCGGTGCCGTGGGACAATGTAGAAAAGGAAAGCCTGCAAAAGCCCGCCAGGTGGGACGCGCGCTCCATCACAAAGTTCATGTTTTGTTTCGGGCCGGTCAGTTCCGTTTTCGACATAGCCGCTTATTTGCTGCTGTACTTTGTCATCTGCCCCGCGGCGGCGGGAACGCCGTATGCCGCGGCGGACGCGGCGGCGCGCGCGCAGTTTGCGGCGCTCTTTCAGACGGGTTGGTTCGTCGAGTCCATGTGGACGCAGTCGCTCGTCATTCATATGCTGCGCAGCGAAAAGTTCCCGTTTGTGGGCAGCCGCGCCTCTCTGCCCGTCTGCCTGTTCACCTTCGGCGGCATCGCGTTGCTGACGGCTGTGCCGTATACCCCCGCAGGGGCGGCGGTGGGGCTGTGCCCTCTGCCCGCAATCTATTTTGCGGCGCTTGCGGCGGTCGTTGCAGGCTATTTGGCGGTGGCGACGCTTGCAAAGCGGCTGTATGTGCGCCGTTTCGGCAAACTGATATAAACGAAAAAAAAGAGAAACAGGTAAAAACCTGTTTCTCTTTTTGGTAGCGGCGGTGGGACTCGAACCTACGACCTATCGGGTATGAACCGATCGCTATAACCAACTAAGCTACGCCGCCATATTCGTACAGAGCATTTCGTGCGCTCCGTTTGAGTCAACGCGCTTATTATAGCATATCAAAAAATTTTACACAAGCGATTTTCATCACAAAATTGCGGAAATATTCTGTAAGATAAGATATTTTCGGTCCCGCGGCGTTTTGCCGCGGGACCGAACGTTTACTTCTGAGGCTTTCTTTTTCCGTTTTCGTCGATGAGCATGGTCGGGCGTTCGTCCTTGAGCGCCATGAGATAGTCGTTGTACTGCTCGTCGGTAAGAGTGCGTACCTTTGCTTTTTTCTTTTTCGGCATACAAGCGCCTCCTTGTTTTTTTGTATACATAATATGCCCCTTTGCGGCGGGAAAAATACCGGCGCTTTTGCGAATAAAAAGGAATATAAGGCGCAAACTTCGTAATGCGAAAGGGGATATGATGCAAGGGCAGACGATATTTTTCAAAAACAAACCGAAAATCATTTCCGCGGCGGCGGTCGCGGGGCCGAAAGAATGCGCGGGGGTGTTGGGCGAATATGTGGATATCGCCCTTTCCGAAGATATGTTCGGCGAAAAAACATTCGAACGTGCGGAGCGGAAGATGCTGCTGCACGCGGCGCGGCGGTGCATGGAAAAGGCGGAACTTGCGCCCGAAAAGATAGACGTTTTTATATCGGGCGACCTGCTCAACCAGATCATTTCGGCAAGTTTTACCGCCAGGGAGATAGGCATCCCGTTCTTGGGCATATACAGCGCCTGTTCCACGATGAGCGAGGGCTACCTGCTCGGCGCGGCGCTTGCCGACGCGGGATTTGTGCGGTACGCCCTCGCGGCGACGGGCAGCCATTTCGCCTCTGCCGAACGGCAGTACCGCTTTCCGCTCGAACAGGGGACGACGCGCCCGCCGCAGTCGCAGTGGACGGTAACGGGTGCGGGGGCGGCGGTCATTTCCTGCAAGGGCGGCGGGCCGTGCATCACCTCGGCGACAGTGGGGAAGGTCATAGACTTCGGCGTTTCCGACGTGAACAATATGGGCGCGGCGATGGCTCCTGCCGCGGCGGATACCATACTTGCGCACCTGCGCGACACGGGCAGAGAGCCTTCCTATTACGATCTGATCGTTACGGGCGACCTCGGCGCGCTCGGCAGCCGCATCGTAAAGGACCTCGTATGGGAAAAGGGCGTGGATATTTCCGACAACCACGTCGACTGCGGCGAAATCGTCTATAAGGTCATTGAAGACGAATTTCAGGGCGGCAGCGGCGCGGGATGCAGTGCCGCCGTCATGAATTCGTACATTTACGACAAACTGACCGGCGGCGGAAAGATCAAAAAGGTATTGTTTGCGGCGACGGGCGCGCTGCTTTCCACCGTATCGTCGGGGCAGGGGGAAACGATCCCCTGCGTATCGCACGCCGTTGCCATAGAAAGCGAGGGGGAATAGAATGGAAAAATACGTCGATATCCTTTTCATGTTCGTAAAAGCGTTTGCCGTGGGCGGGGCGATCTGTACGGTGGCGCAGGTCGTCATCAATAAGACCAAACTCACCGCGGGCAGGATACTCGTCATATTCATGCTTGCGGGCGTGGCGCTCGAAGCGTTCGGGCTGTACGACTATATCGTTCAGTTCGCGGGCGCGGGCGCGACGGTTCCCATTTCGGGATTCGGCTACCTGCTCGCGCGCGGCGGGATACGCGGCGCGGAAAAGGGGCTGTTCTATGCGCTTACGGGGCCGCTCGCGGCGGCGAGCGCGGGCGTTACCGCGGCGGTGGCGTTTTCCTTCCTGTTTGCGCTCATATTCCGCCCGAAGAGCAAAAAGAACTGAGCCCCGCCGCCTTTGCGAAAAAAAGAAACGTTCACCTTTCCGCGGGGCGGCTTTTTTTCTTTCGCAACCGTTGACTATCGGTATTTGTTATGTTAAAATGAGGGCAAAGAAAGCCTTTTGAGGGAGTTTATCATGGTAAGATACACGCTCGACAAGAACAAAAGCGGCATACAAGTCAGCAAGCATCTCTACGGCCTGTTTTTTGAGGACATCAATCAGGCGGGCGACGGCGGTTTGAATGCGGAAATGGTCATCAACAACTCGTTCGAATTCGAATACTTCGATTACGACGCTTACAACGTTTCCGTACCCACGAAACTGCGCAGACAGAAGGACGCGTATTGGGATATATCCGGCGCGGGGCCGCATTACATAGCGGAGGAAGGGGGCATCGCACCTGCCAATCCCTCTTATCTCATGCTCTGCGCGGGGGGCATCTATCGCCTCGAAAACCCCGGCTATGCCGTCGGGCGCTGGAATTATTACGGCATGGCGATGGAAAAGGGGGAAACCTACCATTTCAGCATGTTTGTGAAAAAGCTCGGCTTTACCGGCTGCGCGCAGGTCTATGTGCGCGGCGCGCGCTCCGCACTCACTTCGGTCGCGGAAATACCACTTTCGGGCGGCGACGGTTCGTGGGAAAAGGTCAGCTGTTCTTTCAAGGCGCTCTCCACCGAGATGGGCAGGCTCGTCATCGTGTTCAAGGGGAACGGGCATATCGGCGTGGATTACGTTTCCCTGCTCCCCGCCACGGTGTGGGGTGATCCCGACAAATACAGGAACGGCAAGCTTTCCCCGCGCATCGTGAAGGCGCTCAAAGACTGCCATCCTTCCTTTTTCCGCTTTCCCGGCGGGTGCGTTGTGGAGGGCGACGACGTGTTCGAAAACCAATACCGTTGGCGCAACACCGTAGGCCCTCTCGAAACGAGAAAGCAGATCGCCAACACATGGGGATACATGCAGTCGTACGGGGTGGGCTTTTATGAATATTTCTGCCTGTGCGAAGATCTGCAAATGGCGCCCCTGCCCGTGCTGCACGCGGGGCTTTTGTGTCAGATACGCGTGGGCACGCAGCGCGGCGAGGCGTACCGCCGCATCATGCCGGGCACGGAAATGTTCAAGCGCGAGGTCATCGACAATGCCGCCCATCTTCTGTTCTTTGCAAAGGGCGACGTAAATTCTTCCGACGAGGCGGAAGCGTATTGGGCGAAAGTGCGGGCGGACATGGGGCACCCCGCGCCTTTTGCGCTCGAATATCTCGGCATCGGCAACGAAAATTGGGGCGACGTGTATTTTGAAAACTTCGATGCCTGCCTGATGGGGCTGCGGCAGTACGAATATGCGGGCGGGCAGACCGACCTCATCCAAAAATTCGGCGTCACGATAGTCACTACGGCGGGGGTGGATATCCGCCCGCAGGATTCGAGCGATAATTGGAAGGTCATCAACGAAAAGTACCGCGATATGATCGTAGACGAGCACGTTTACAACTCTTATCAGTGGTTTATCGACAACACAAAGCGTTACGACTGTTATGACCGCGGCGGCGCGAAGGTGTTTATGGGCGAATACGCGATGCACACCATGAGCGACGGCAGGGGAAGGCTGAACGGCGAAAACAACCTGCGTTCCGCGCTCGCGGAGGCGGCGTTCCTTACGGGCTGCGAGCGCAACAGCGACGTGGTGAAGATGACTTGCTATGCGCCGCTGTTCGCATCCACCGCCAATTACAGTTGGACGCCCAACCTTATATGGTTCAACCCGCGCGACATGATGTTCACGCCCAATTATTTTGTACAGCAGATGTTCGCGGAAAACACGGGCAAAACGCTTTTGAACGAAGTGGGCGAAACGGACGACGACAATGCGGGCGGCCTTTTGGTGGGCGCGCACGCGACGGGCGTTGCCGTGAAGGAAGTGCGCGTGAAGAGCCTGAAAGACGGTTCGACGCTTTACCGCCACAATTTTAAGGACGGCATGGGCGGATGGAAATTGTATCCCCGCTGTATCGGCGGCAGGCTGGAGGGCGGCGAACTCGTCATAGACGCGGCGGACGCATTCAACGGGTACTATCTCGACGGGGATTTTTCCGACTGCGAGGTCGAAGTGGATATGCGTAGGATAAGCGGCGAACAGAGCTTTATCGCGGGCGTCGGCGTGAAAGAGGTGGAGGACCGCGGCACGATGGACTGCAACGGTTTTTCCATGAGCTGCCAATACGGCAAAAACCACAAGGGGTACGACGTTTCTTTCGACAAACGGGTAGATTTCATGCGCACCGTCTGCGAAATGATGGGCAAAGACAAGTTCCTCGGATACAGCCCCGACGGCAACACCCTGCGGCTGACGTATACCCGCAAAAAGCTGACGGCGCACTTCTTGAAGGACGGAAAATGGCACTTCCTGTTTGATAAAAATGTATGGAAGGTCAACGAAAGGGTGTTCCAGAGCGCAACGTACGATAAAGACAAAATTTACCTGAAAGTCGTCAACGTGAGCGGCGAGGAACAGGACCTTGCGGCGGACATCAGAAATTTCGGCGACAAAAAGCGCGCGCGCGTCGTTACCCTTTCCGACGATGACGAGAACGTCATCAACGAGATCGGCACCAACTACGGCGCCAAGCACAATATTCTGCCCCGCGAAAAGAACATCAAAATTACGGGCAACAAGCTCGAATATACGCTCGATAAAAACAGCGTAACGGTTTTCGTGATAGAATAACCCGGGATGCCCCGCCGCCCGCGCGATACGCGCAAGCGGCGGGGCTTTTTTTATTGCATGGCTCCGCGCTGCACGCCGCTGGCAGGCACAGGGGTGAATATGAATATTCTGAGTGAACGTTCACCTGCTGTTTATCAACTAAGATCGCATGCGCATCCGAACATATGTTAAATTGCGGCTATTTATATGCGGTTTTTCGCGGTTAACGTTAATTTTTCACAAAAATTTTTATTTTTTTTCAAATAAGCTTGACAAACCCCGAAAAGGGGATATAATGAAGATATAAAATATTTTCACAAGGGGCGCCCTTGTTTTTGTTTTGCGTACAAAACAAAAACGGTTTTATCGTGCAGAAAAAAGTGATGCATCGGGGCGCTGTTACGGTGAGAGGGCGAGCGCAAAACGGCGCGCTCTTAAATATATGATGGAGGTCAGGCAATGAAAAAGAGAAGATCGGCGGCGAGATTCGCGGCAACAGCTATGGCGTTGCTGCTTTTGCCGTCGAGCCTCTTCCTGTTTACCGCGTGCGGCGAAGGGGAGAGCGGGGCTTATACGCCCGAGGTGCAGTCGGTAACAACGGAGAGCGGCGGCGCGTCTGCGCAAGCCGCGGCGGTCACGCCGTTAAAGTCGTACAACCTGGAAGGCGCAACGGAGGAATGGATCGCCGCGGGCGGCGCGGTGCACACCGTCGGCGAGGGAGTGTCTTTCCCCGGCGGATTCAAAGAGGTAGCCGCCTCGTATTCGGTGGAAAACCCTTTGTACGGAGAGGCGGCGGACGGATTTACCGTTTTGCTGAACGTCAAGGTTACGGGTACGATCAACCACTATGAATCTATGTTCGGTTTCAGTGACAGCGCCGCGCCCGCGCAGATGAGCAAGACGTTTACCGTATCGGGCAGCGGCGAAGGCGTGCACCTGAACCGCGTCGGGGAAGGGGATTCGGAATCGGAAACTCCGCCCGACGGATCTAAATATTGGTATTACGATATCCGCCCGTCATCCGATACGAGCAAGCTCGATATGTCGTCAGCATCGCGGTTTGCCCTTACGGTGGACGCGTCCGCAATAAAAATTTACCTCAACGGCAAATTGAAACACACATATGAATGGGTAGACCGTGCGGGATCGAACAATACCGCAAATTACAACTACGATACGCTCGGCTATGTCGATACGGCGGAGTATTTCAACCTCGGCGCGAGCTGTTCGTGGTGGGGGCAGCCTGAAATGACGGTTTCGCAGGTCGCGTTTTACGATAGAGTGCTTACGGAAACGGATTTGCAGAATACGGGCGGCGGTCAGGCAGATTATACCGCTTTATATGCGCAGTTCGAGCGTGCAGACGAACTTGTTTTCAGCAATTACGACACATCCGCAAGCGGTTGGACGGCTGCATACGGGGCGTATACTTCGGCAATGGAAACCGCGCAGGCGCTCGACTACTTCACGGTGGAACAGACCGCCGTGGATGCCGCCGCTGACGCGTTAAAAGCGGCGATAGACGGACTTGCCGGATTTTACCGCGAGCCCGACCTTACCCAAGGGCTGTACGCCGCATATCCGCTCGGTGGCAGTGGGGAGAACCTTGTCGGCACGGGCAAAGATACGGTCAAATATATGAACGGCAGCGAGCTGACGGAGATAACTTCGGCGCTTTCCGTAACCAAACAGCGGCTTGCGGGCACAAAACTTTACGACGAAAGCAATCTGCACCCGCGCGATCTTTGGGATACGAGCGCGGCGTCTACCACGGGATTGAAAATACCCGCCGACGCGTTCTCTTCTTCCATGCAGACGAGCGGCATGACCTTGTCTGTCAGCATTTATGCCGAAACGCTTTATAAACCTTGGGCGCGAATCCTTCAGCTCGGCACGAAGGGGAGCCTCGACGGCTATTCCGACGGCACGGGGCTGTATTTCGCCTATTCCGACGGCGGTATTTTGTGCGTCGAAAACAAAGGCTTGCTCGTTTATACCAATGATATTACCTCTCCGAAGTTCTGCACCGTTATCGCGGGCGAATGGACGGACGTGAGCGTCGTGTTCGACGCGTTCTCGCACTCCATCACTTTCTATGTGTCTTCGGCGGCGACCGCGCGCTCTTACGGCACGGAAAACGGCAGTATCCGCGCGGAATTGAGCGAATCGGCTTTCAATGCGGTGTATTCCGCTGTATTGAACGGCAAAGACAATTGGATCGGGCGTTCGTTTTGGAGCGTGGACGGGAATCAGGTGGCGTATGCGCGCAATCTGAGCGTGTACGAGCGTGCGCTCACCCCCGACGAGGTGGCACTGCTGCACGAAACGGACGACCTTGCGTCGCTCGTGGCATAAGGGGAGGGATCGGAAATGAAAAAGAGCATTCAAAAAATAATCGTCCTTTGCCTGTTGCCCGTACTCGCGTTTGCGTTTTTGCTTGCGGGGTGCGGCAACGGCGATAATAACGAAAATACGCAAAAGTATACCGTTACGGTAATAAACGGTACGGGCGGCGGCGAATTTGAATCGGGCGCAAGCTGTACCGTCACCGCGACCGTTCCGAGCGGGCAGATATTCGTGGAATGGACGGCTGACGGCGCGACCGTTTCCACCCAAAACCCGTATACGTTTACGGTAACGGCAAACATCACGCTGACGGCTGTATGCAGGGATGCGGGAGGCACAGCCGTCACGGAGGGTACGCCCGTTTCTCTCGAAAAGAGCGTGGGCGGCAATCCTATCGGCGGGTTCGGCGTAGGCGATAACAGCTACGACCAAAGCTGGGATACTGACGACGAGCTTTGGCAGATCGGCGATAAAGAGGGCGTTCTCACTTACGGCGGCGATCCTTCCGTTCTGGTAGTGGAAGAAAACGGCGCGGAAACGGCGTACCTGTACGTCGGGCACGACGTATCGCAGGGCGGAGATTATCAGATGCCCGAATGGGTATGCTATTCTTCGACGGACCTTCTCACATGGACGGCGGAAAGCATCATCATGGACATCAACGACGTGCCGTGGGCGAGAAAACTCAGCGACGGCACCACCGAACTTTCCGCATGGGCGGCGCAGGTCATAGAATACAAGGGTTATTATTGGTTCCTGTTCTGTTCGTGGTCGAATCCGACGGGCGTAACGGCAGACGAGTCGGGCAGCCAGTGCATCGGCGTTGCCGTTGCTGAAGATCCCGCCGGGCCGTTCACCTGTTTCAGCGAACCGCTCGTGTACAGCACCTGGACGAACAACGCGGACGACAGTTCCATAACCGTAGATAAAATCCCCGGATGGAACGACATCGATCCCACGGGGCTCGTGACGGACGCCAACGAGGACGGTGCAGAGGAGTTTTATATTTCTTGGGGCAACTCGAACAGCTTCCTCGCGCAGGTGGAAATGGTCGAGGTGAGCGCTTCCGACACATACAGGGCGGCAGGCTTCGACGTTGCTTTGGAGATCGTCGATCAAAGCGCCACGACGGACAGCGAAAATCCCGTCGTCATCGACAGGACGAGCGCGGATCCCGTATACGGCGGCGATACGAAAAATGCAGACTCTTCAAACGCGGCGGATTGGGACATCATGCGCCTCAACTGCTATTCGAACAACCCCATCGGGAATACCTTTACCGAGGCGCCTTACCTGTACGAGCGGGACGGCATGTATTATATCTTCTATGCCTGCGGATGGCGCGAAGCGCTCGCTTACAGCGTGAGCGATACCCTTTGGGAAGTTACATGGGATTACGGAAATCTGCTCATGGACGCGACCGCCACTTCCAACACCAACCATCCCGCGGTGTTCGACTTCGGCGGCAGCACCTACATGATCTACCACAACGGTTCCCTGCCTTACGGCAGCGGTTACCGCCGCGTGGCATGCATCGCCGAGTTGGAGTTTGACACAGACGGTTATATAGAATACGTCGTGGAAACCTCCACGGGGCTTACGGGCGTTACGAGCAAGATCGCCGATTCGAACGGCACGCCGATATCTCACATCAATTACAAGAACCCGCAGCTGGATCCTTCGTCGTCGCTGCTGTATCCTTTGGAGCTGGATATGCTCCTTTGGGCGGAAACCGACCTCGACGATCTAGACGATATGCTTTGGGAACTGGAAGAGGCGAAATATGTGCCGAACGGCGAGAACGGGGCGCACTATGTTTCCATACAGTCGTACAACAAGGCGGGACTGTATATCTGCTATGACGTGGCTTCCGGAAAAGTCATACTGACGCAGGATTCCGAAGATCCCGCGAGCGATGCGGGAAAGGCGGATAAGATAAACATGACCTTTAAGACGCTCGTCGGCGAGAACGGCGAAGGCGTGCAGTTCCAATGCGCCGCCGATCCCGATTTTTACCTCGCGAGCGTGAACGGCAGGCTCGTCGTGACGGACGGCGCAACGATAGCGCAGCGCACCTTCCGCGTACAGACGGAAACGGCGAACCGCAGCGGCGTGTACGAGCGCAACGAAGGGCAGGTCTTGGCGAGCGTATGACGCGCGCTGACTGAACAGAAAAAAGACGGCAGCCGCCGCCCGCGAACAGCGGGCGGCGGTTTTTGTCATGCAAAAAATTTCATCCGCGCATTTTCAGAGCCGCCCGTTGCCGACGTCTGCGGCGCAGTGCTCAGAAAAACTTTACATTTGTTTTTGCAATGATACCATTGCGTTTTCTGTCGGATTGTGATACAATAGAAACTGAATTATTATAATAAGGTTTAAGGAATGGCAATCTCTCTCAACATCGGGCTCGATTTGGGCAGCGACACGTTAAAAGTGGCGTTCGCATTCGAGCAGGGCGGAAAAATTACATACGGCAAACTGATGAAAGAGGGCATCATGACCGAAGTCGCGCTGCCCGCGATCGCCTATTACGACGAGGCGGCAAAGCGCTGGCTGTTCGGCGACGAAGTGGAACGGGCGGGGAGGCGTTCGTTCGTGAACGTCGTCAAAATAAAGCCGCTCCTTTCCCTGCTTTTGCCGCAGCGCGATGCGGAAGTGCAAAAATCGAACAGGGAATATTACCGCAGGGGGCACTGTTTTCCCAAGTTTTATTTCCCCGTGCGGCGGAAAATGGGCAGCGACTTTGCAGAAATGGTGCGCAATGACATGACGTTTTCCGCAGGCGAAACGCCCGAACGCGTGTGCGAAATGTTTTTCGAATACGCGCGCGGCATGGTGTTCGGGCGCATTGCCAAACTTTCCGCGCATACGGGCACGGCTTTCCTGCCGGCGCTGCGCGTGGCGCTCGTGCACCCTTCGCGCACGGGCAGGGCATACGTTGCCGAGCTCAGCCGCCTTGCGGAAAAAATGTTCGGCGTGCCGCCCGCAAAGGTGCTCAGCTCCACAAAGGCGCTCAGTATGTACGCCTATCAGCGGGGGATGCTCGGGCTCGGCGAAAGCCTGCTCGTATTCGATATGGGCGAAGAGAGCATTTCCGTGGTAAAGGCGACGCTCCTGCAAGGCGGCCTTGCGGTGGACGGCGCCGACGGGCACAGCGAACCCTGCGACATCGGCGGGAACGACATAGACGACGCCCTCGCCGAACACATCGAGGGGCGCATCCGCCGCAGGGAAACGGTGGGAACGCCCTCTTACGGGCAGGATGGGCACATCAACGAGCGGGGGCTGCATTCCAAGCAGTATCTCTTTCTGAAAGACATAAAAAAGGCGAAAATGCTGATGAGCGTGCCCGTAAAGGAGGGCAGCGTGTTCGCAAGCGGCGTGCCCGTGGGCGTCAGCCGCGACCTTTACATACAGCGCAAGCTCACCCGAGAGGAATTTTGCGAGTGCATCGGCACCGCGAAGGACGGCGGCGTCGCGCGGAAAATAGCCGACTATATCCTGCAGGAAGTCAAGCGTCCCGTCAACGACGGCGTGAAAAAGATCTTTTTGTCGGGCGGGTTGATAGAAACTTGCTCCGTATTCGAATACATCAAAAACCAGGTGCAGAAAGAGGTGCCGCGCGCGGAATTTTATACCTTTGACGACTATAAGGATGAAAAGGACGGCTTTTCCATCCTGTCGTTCGAAGATTCCGTGTATGCGCCCGCGGTGGGCGGGGCGATCGTGGCGCTCAAAAATTACGAACTGAAAACCATCATCGCTCTTTCGTATGCGACGTGGTTCGTCATCAATACCATACGCGAAAAGTTTTTGTCTATCTTCGTCAACCGCGGCACGCCGCTCGACAAGGGCGGAAATATCTTCGCGGTACCGTCCAACTTCGGCGCGCCCGTCGTGCTCGAAGAGGTAAAAAACGATCAGATCTATGCCGTCGCCGTCACGGAAGAGGATATAGCCGCAAAAAAACACTTCTCCCGCATGCGGGGGCAGTATTACGATATGGCGGGCAAGACCTACCTTCTCATCGGCAATACCGACGATGCGGAATGGCGCAAAAATGCGGAAGAGGTCATCGGGCTGAAAGTCGTTTCGGGCAAGGGCGGGGCTACCATCCGCTTTTATCACGGCGGAAAGCGCTGCCGCCTGCACAACACCCGCCTTTATTTCCGCGAAGGCGTGCGCATAGACGAGGACGGCAGGGCATATCCGTATATCGTGAACGACAAAGAGGCGAACGACGGGAACGCCGTCATCGAATTTGCATCCGGCGAGGCATATTTTTCGGGCGGTTGGCAGGGCGTAAAGTACAGAGTGCCCGCGCGGGATATAGAAATACGTTTTGAAGGCATGGACGAATTTATGGTCCAGGCGGACGACTGAGGGAGAATAAAAAATGGGCAAAAGGAATTACCGCATCGAAGTGGGGCTGGGCGTTTTCGACAGGGAAAAGCAGAGAACGCGCCTCTCTTCGACCAAAGAGGCTTACAACGCGAAGATCGCGGAGATGAACAGGGCGGTCGAGCCGCTGGATCGTTACGACGATTTTTCCATGCTCAAGATCGATCCCTATAAGTACAAAAAGGGGAAAAGCGGCTACGGAATAACGGAAAAGCAGGGCTTTAACGACGGCGTCATTTTGCGGCATCAGCGCGAGGCGGCGCTCGCCTTTCTGCGCGAACTGCGCGGCTTCGGGCTGTTGGCTGACGTGGTCGGCAGCGGTAAAACGTATGAGGCGTGCGTGGTGCTGAGCGAGCTCGCCGTGCGCGACAAGGTGCGCTCTCTCCTTCTGGTCGTGCCCGAACAGGTATACGCGACTTGGGTAGACGTGCTCGAAAATCAATTCGGGCTCGGCAAGGGCGCGTTGCTGCACGTCGGCGCGGATATAGATATCGGCGCGCTCGAATGCGAAAAGGCGGGCGGCGCGCTCCGCCCCGTGCGCCCGATCATCGTGAAAACGGAGGACTTCGTGAGCTGGCCGGAAGAGACCAAACGGCTGCTTTTCGACGTCATCATCGTCGACGAGGCGCACCACCTCTGTGCGGAAGAGGGAAAGTACGCCAAGGCGATGAAACTTCTTTCGCTCATGATGGAAACGAAAAAGAAAGCAAACATGACGTACTGCCTGCTCCTTTCGGCAACGCCCCATTCGGGCAACTTAGAGCATATGTTCCGCCTGTGGTACTTTATCCGCTGCAAGGGCGGCAACCCGGGCGATTTCGACGAAAAGGACGACAAGGACCGCAGCGCGGATTACAATAAGGAAAAAAATTATTATAAAACGCATATCTGCCGCGGCGCCGCGACCGTCATGGAGTTCATCAAAAAGGTGAAACTGACAGAGGTCACGGGCACGCACGGCGCGGCTTTTTCCGAATATCTTGCCAAAGAAAATATAAAGGGGTTCGAAGAAAAGACGGAAGGAGAGCGCTATCAGATCGCGCAGGAATTCCTCGAAAAGAATAAAAAAATATCGGGCGAAGTTCTCGCGCAGGTGGCGAACGCCTACCACAACGGCGTTTTGCGCTCCATCATGATCCGTCAGCCCAACAACGTGCTGACCAAAAAGAAAGAACTGTTCAACTATCTGTTTTTCCCCATGACGGAAAAGCCGGGCATGCTTTCGACGAAGGGGCTGCACGGCGAGGAGATACAAATAGACCTTTCCGACCTCTACGGGCAAAAGGCTGTGCGCACCGGCGGGAACGAGATGCCGCTCTCTTCCTATATCGAAGACGTGCGCGGCAACGTTACACAGCGGCAGGCGTATGCAGAAATGATCGGCAGCCGCATCATAAATACCGTCGGGGCAAAAGCTCCCGTGTTCACGAAGGCGGATACGGGCAGGTATTACTGGAATCAGATGCGCGAACTTCCTCCCGACGTTTCCTACGAGCTTGTGCCCGTGCGCTATGCGGAGAGCGGCATCTTCGAACATAAGCTGAAAAAAGCCAAAGAGATCCTGCGCGCCCATAAAAAACAGCGCGTGCTCGTGTTTTTCGATTACGAGCTGAAAAAAGAGGAGTGCGCGGCGGACGCGTTCGAACAGGCGCTGCTTGCGGACGCGGAGTTCGCGCCCCGCGTGCTTTCGGGCACGGCTGCGGGCAAAGCGGCAACGGTGAAAAAATTCATCGAAAAAGAGGACGCCGTGCTCATCGTAAAGGATCCGTCCTTTACCGAGGGGGTGAATCTGCAGGATTCCAACGTCATCATAAATTTCCAGGTGACGCCCGATCCCTTGGCGATGGATCAGCGCATCGGCCGTATTTTCCGCCTCGGGCAGAAGAACAACGTGCGCATCTATTCGCTTGCGGATATGAGCAAGCTGGAAGGCTACGTCCTCATGTACTTCCTGCGCATCAAGCTGATGTCTTCGGGCAGCGGCGATGCGACCATCATCGCAGGCAGCAACAACGAGCGCATGATAACCGTGCGCTGCCCCGTGTGCGGCAGCGTGCGCCTGTATTCCCTCGAAGATTACGAGAGAAAGCGGAAGGAGGACGGCCTTTTCTGTACGGAAACGACGATGTGCCGCGAATACGACGAGCGCGGCACCCGCATGGAAGAGATAAGCGTTTACGATTTCAAGTGCGACGCCTGCGATTCTGTGTTCGCCCGTTCCGTATCGGAAGAGGGCTACCTGTGTATGTCTGTCAACAACGAGGGCAAGGGCATCATGTGCAACAGCGGCGAGTACGGCGACAGGCAGGTGTACTGCCGCAAGATATGTTCGCTCTCTCACTGCGACTTTTTCAAAAAGCCGGAAATGGCGGGCAAATGCCCCGCGCTCGAAAAATACCGGCAAGACAGGAACACGAGCGACGGCGACCTCATGCAGTTGTGCTATGCCTGCACCAATAAAATTTGCATGCCGAAATGCCGCATAGACGTGGGCGAAGGAGCGATCGATTCCTGCTCGGGATGCGAATATGCCACCTGTTACCCGAAGCCGCACGTCATCCGTTTCGACGAAAAGTGGGAGGCGGACTGCCCCGTTTGCGCGGCGGGGCACAGGCAGGGGCGCATACGCCCCGTGCTGGCGCGCACCTTTGCGACGTATATCCGCGCCGCATGGGATTTCCGCCACGACAACGGCGCGGCGTTCTGCCGCAACCTGCAAGCGGAGGCGGAAAAGGTCAAAGACATTCAGGCGATCCTCAGTATGGATCAGCAAACGCGCGGTTAAAGGAGCATCATGGCAAAGATCATCATCGGCAAAGAATACGAAAAGGCGTTCAAAAGCATCGTGCGGCTCGTTTCGGGCGGATGTATCCCGCCCGAGATCGTAAAGAGCGCCACGGAAAACGAGATCGTCACCGACGCCTACACCTTCGAATATTCAGGGGACGTAAAGGTGTTGGACGTTGCGGGGAGCGCGGCGCGCGCGGAAGGCATGACGGAAGAGGGCGCTGCGTGGTTCGCGTCCCTGCGCGGGAAAAAGTACGACGACGGCACCGCCGTATGGCTCAACCTGATCGAAAGCGTCGCTGCGGGCTATCACAGGCGGTATTCCCTCATCGAATACAAGCAGAACGTAAGCACGGTCACGGACGAGGAAAAAGAGCGTTGCCGCGGAGCGATCGCGCGGCTGTGCGAAAGGTTTTTCCCCGATCTGCCCGCCGCGGAAGTGCGCGAGGGCAGCCGTGCCGACGGCATCGAGGATATTTACGGAGTTTCCGTGCGCATAGAACTTTCCGGCGGAACGGGCGCGGCTGTGCCCGTGCTCGGCAAGGTATACTTCCGCAGGAACGGAAACAAAATGCTGCCCATGCCCGAAGAAGAGGCGCGGCGCATCGATGAATATCTTTACGAAGTCATCCCGACGGGCGGCGGAAAAACAGACAGTTCCGATGCGTCCGATACCATAGACGCCGTGCTCGGCGGTATGGAAAACCTGCTTTACGGCAAGACGGCGGGGTTCGACTTTACCGACTGCATCTGTTTCAGCGGAGAAGAGGACGCGAATATCGTAAACGAACTGATCGAAAAGGTCTCGCACGACAATGTGCGCCTCGAATGCAGGGCGGTGGATACCTTGGGCATTTCTCATGTCCGCTGGATCAGTACGGCATACTACGTTTACTCGGCGGGCAAAGCGGTGATGCGCGCGTCCGTGGGGCTGAACGAGAGCATCAGCCTGTACTGCATGAACTGCGGCGGGGGCGCCCTCATTGAAAACAACCGCATCGCCTATACGGAAACGGACGAAAACGGCGAGGAAAAGCAGGCGGCCGCTGTGATCGTGCCGTCAAGAGAAGATCTCGGCATAACCGAGGAAGAGGCGGAAAAGATCGCCGAAAACAGCGAACTTTCCCGTCATTTACAGCGCATGGCGTGCACGGAGAATCCGCGCGTCGCGGGAGGGTGCTCGCGCCTCGTATGCGCGGCGCAGACGGAAAATCTCGGTACGGAAGATTCGCCCGTTTATAAGTGCAAAGACTGCCCGTATCCCGAAGTCGTGTTCGTCTATGAAGACGGTACGAAAAAATATACGCCCCGCCTCGCGTTTGCGCGCGATAAAATGACGCTCATCGAAAAAGAGGACGCCGCCGTGTGCGACCTGTGCGGCAGACCATTTTCCAAGGAATATATGCACGGGCGCGAATGCGCTTTCTGCCGCGCCGCGGTGTCTGCCGGCGGAGCGGAAAAAGAGCTTGCGAAAAAGCGATACAAAAAATATGCGCAAATGTTTTCTCCGCTCACGCGGCTAAAATACGCGAAAAAACAAAAACTTTGCTTTGAGGAGGAGGACATTTTGCTGTTCCTGCTCGGAGAGGACGCATACACGCTCGATAAACTTACGCTCAAATCGGGCGGGTATCTCGTGGGACCGCGCAAAGTGAAGTGAGGAGATGGGTATGAACGACATTGTTTACGGTTCTGCTTTGACGGCAAAAAAATCGGCAAGCCCGAAGTGGATTTTGCTTGCCACCTGCATCCTTGCAGGGCTGTGCGATATATTCGTTATCGTCGCGCTCGGCATCGGCGGGTTTGACGGCGCTTATTTTGTCTGTCCCGCCCTGTTGCTCGTGCTCGACGCGCTGTTCGCGGTTTGCGTTTGCCTCTTTAATTTCCGTTTCCGCTACTCGATATTTGCGGCGGCGGGCTATTTCGTGCTTGCTGCCATCCTGATGGCGATCACTTTGTTTGCCGATCTCGGCATCGGCGGCGAGACCGCCGCAACGACAGCTGCCGCAGCGGCGTGGATCGTCGTGCACGCTTTGGTGCTCCTTTCTACCGTCGCATCGTGGCTGCACGCGGCAAAACTCGGCGTTTTCGAAAAGGGCGGCATAGCCCTCGTTGCAGCGGCGCTGTTCGCGCTCGCCACGGGATTTTACGCCTTCTATATCTTACAGAACGGGTTTTTCGGGCAGGGGCTGCGCGAAAGGTCTTTGACTTACGTTTACGATGAAGAGAGCGGCACATACTCCGTGACGGGCGTGCTCTCGGGCAGGGGAGATACCGTCGCCGTGCCCGAAACTTTCAACGGAAAACCTGTCGCCTCGCTCAGCTGTTCGGTGTTTTCCGCAGAGGGAGTAAAAGTCGTTCGCATTGCGTCCGATGAAATGTTACAGCTTACGGACGTTTCTGCACTGTCCGACGCGGAAGGGGTAACTGTATATACGGAAAAGGCGACCGTTGACGGCTATAAACAGGCGTTTTACCGTTTGGCGGAAGATGTTTCCGTGCCCGAAACGGTATTTGCCCTCGGCAACGCCACGTTCCCGCAGGGACTTGCGGAAGACGAAATTTATGTTACCTTCGCGTACAGTGAAGAGTCCTACGAAATAGCGGAAGGCAAAGTTTTTGAAACTTGGTACGGGCAGAGCGGGCAGACTTTGGATATGAGCGCATACGAAGAGGAATTCCCTTATGCGGCGCATACCGATGTGCTTTCCGACGAAGACCTGCATTGGGGCTATACCGAGGCGGGCGGCTATATCATGACGGTGCCGTGCGACGAGAACGGTTCGCCGATAGCGGGCAGGGCGCTTACCGAAAGCGTGGGCGGCGCGGCGGTAGAGTTCGAACGCATCTATCGCGTCGCGTTCGCGGAAAGCAACGACGATCTTTACGATATGCCCGAAGACTATACGCAGACGAATGTGGGCGGGCAGACGCTCACATACCGTTACGCCGTGACGGGCACGGCGGATGCGCTCATCGAAAATTTCCCCGGGCGAAAGGGCTTTAACCTTTCCTGGTACTATCAAACGGAGAGCGGATCTTCCGACGGCAGCACGCTTTCTTCCGTTTTGCCCGAAAGCGACGGGCGCGTGACCGCATATCCCGTATGGAAACTTATACCCGTTTCTTTGACGGTGGGCACGGAACAGGGTGCGACTTCTTTTGTGTACGGCGACAGCGTTACTTTGAACGCCGCCGTAGTAAATCAAGACGCCCTTGTGGACAGCGCGGAGTTTTCCTATTCTTGGAGCGGCGAAAACGGTTCGGGGACGCAGGGCGTAACTTATCCGCTCGGCACGCCGCTGCCCGATAAAAGCGGTGTGTATACGGTTACAGTATCTCTGTCTTCGCCGATCACTTCGCTCACGGAATCGACCTCCGCGTCCGTAGATATCCGGATCTCGAGGAAACCGCTCGAATTTGCGTGGGATATCCCTTCGGGCGACGAGCTCATATACAGCGGAACGGATAAAAATATTTCATGCGAACTGATCACGGAAACGGTGAACGGGGAGCAAGTTACATATTCTTCCACAATAGGAAGCGTGCGGGATGCGGGCACCTATTTTGCCGATGCCGTTTTAGACGACGCTTGGACGGACAGGTACACTGTTTCCGCAGCGAGCGGATCGGTATACTTTACCATAGAGCCTTACGCGCTTACGCTCATATGGGAAAACACTTCCTTTACCTATGACGGCACAACGAAAGCGCCTTCCGTCAGCGCGACGGGCGTGGGAAGCGATGCGGCGCAAACGATGGTTTTTTCGGTCGCGAACGTGCAATCGAATGCGGGAACGTATACTGCCTATGCGGCATTGACCAACGATAACGATATCGTCAGTGCAAACTATGCGCTGGCGAACGGTTCGCAGAGCTATACCATAGAAAAACTCGGCGTTTCCCCCGTTTGGCAGCAGAATACAGAGTTTACATATAACGGGTTCCGTCAGGGTGTGTCGGTTACGGGCGCATCTTACGGCGGAGGCAGCTCGCTTTCCGGCAGGCTCTTGAACGAGTTTCTCGGCGATATCGAGTATACAGGATATGCGACGGATGCCGGCAGCCATCGGATGACGGTTAGCCTGCCGCAGATCAGCAACTTTTCGCTTACGGGCGGTGCGGCGTGCGATTATACGATCTTGCCGCGTCCGGTAACTTTGCAATGGAGCGGCGCGCAGGATGAGTATATCTTTGACGGCAGCGCGCATCGACCGACGGCGGTGTGCTCGGTGAGCGGCGTGAACATCGTCTATGAATTTTTCGATATAACGAATAACAGGGCGCTGACGGCTGCGCCGTCGGCGGCGGGCGCATACCGCATCACGGCGCGCATTGTGAGCGATAATTATACCGCCGAAGAAATTACTTGGGAATATTCCATCGTGATGCCCGCGGAGGAAGAAGGGGGTGTAAGATGATCTGCCATAACGATAGGTGCGGAAAAGAGGTGGAACAGCCGCTCGAACTGTACGACGGCAGTTGGGCGTGCCCTTACTGCAAGAGGGAAATGGGCGGGGATTTTTCCGCATTCTCGATCACCGAGGAAAACGAAGAGCTGTACATACTATCCGAGCGCAGTTACTACCGTTGGCTGACGAACATGAAACTTTTGCGCGGCAAAGCGGCGCAAAAGCTCATCGACAGGGCGGTGGAGCTGTGCAGAGAATCCGCGCAGCTGGGCAATCCGCTCGCCGTATTGCGGTTGGGATTTTTTTATGATAAAGATTATGTGGAAGTCAACCGCAGCGAAGCGGTGCGCTGCCGCATCGCGTATGCCTATTACAGCGCCGTGTGCTTTTCGGATGCGGAACTGAAAGAAGAGAGCGGCGTGGGCAAGCGGTATGATTGGCATGAAATACGCTGCCGCGCCGCGAAGATGATGCTGGATATGCTCGCCTATGCGCCCGAAGAAGTTACCCGTCTTGAAAAGTTCGACGTGGAGATCAACCGCGCAAAGGTCAGGGCAAAACTCGGCATAGATATTTCGCCCGCCCGTGCCGAATCGATGAAATCGGGACGCGACGAGCAGGCGTTTTCCGTACTGTATTCCTGTTTTTCCAAAGCGCGCGCCCCGCTGTTCGGCATATTCCGGCTTACGGGTGCTGAGCTGAAAAGCCTGTTCAAAATAAACATCGGGCGCATGGACGCTTACAGGATGGCAGAGCGCGGCGTGTTCCTCGGCGTTATCGGGTGCGACGCGCGCGGGAGCGTGAAGGATATGGCGGATACGCCCGTAGCACTCAGGAACAGGCGGAGAACGGACGAATTTTTGGCGGAAGTTTCCGAAAATGCACTGTATTGCGTGTACTTTTTCAACGAAAACGGCGGGCACCGTTTTTTCGGCAAGTACGGCTTGAACGCCGTCAAAAAGAGCCTCGAAGAGAGCAGGTTCGACCTCGTAAAGCGGCTGATCGCCGACGGGGGAATGCAGGATTATACTTTCCTCGACGACGACGTTTACCTGTATAAAACGACGATGCGCGGCGCGGGCGATGCCGTGAAAAAACTGATAGCGGCGGTATGCCGCGGAGAATGATTATGGAAAGAATCGAGAGAATAGCGGCGGCATTGGACGCGAACGGGGTGGGGTACGATCCCGATTTTTATGAATTGGACGCGCGCGGATACGCGAGCGACGCGTGTCAGAGCTTTTCGGAAGAGATCATAGGCGACCTGGAGGATCTGACGGCGCGCTGTATCGGCAGCGGCGGGTTTGGCTCGAGGGAAAAAGAGGCGATCGCAGACCTTATTAAACTCGCGCTCAAACTCAGCGACAGGAAGGCGCCCGACAAGCTCGCAAAGTATGCGGAAACAAAGAAAAAAATTTTGGCAGGCGCCGAAACGCCTGCGCGCAGGGAGGCGGGAATGAGCATCAAAGAAGAAGCGATGAAGTATATCACTTCGTCCATCAAGGGGGCAGAGGTCGTTTCGGCGATGAATATCGGCGAAGGGCAGAAGGCGCTCTTCGCGCGCAGCGCCGAAATACTCAAAGAGACGGAAGAGACCGTCAAAGAGGTGTGGGACGATTCTTCCATTTCCGCCGCTGACGTCGCGGGGGAGATGGTAGACCTTATCATCCGTTGGCGCAAAAAGCTTTCCGTATATATGTGCGACAGCGTAGCCGTTTCCGATCTCGAAGCCGCGCTCGAAAAGGCAAAGGCTTGGAAGGCGCTCAATGTTGCGCCCAAAAAACGCAACATCGCAAAAGAGGATTACATCAAGGAAAAGGTGGGCTATTCTTCCCCCAACGATGTGGAGCGCATCATCGACAGCGTCGGCCGCAAAGAGGGGCTGTGTGTTTTTGTGGACGCGCTCAAACGTTTCGACGAAGAAACGGAGCGCCGTTTCGGCACGCAGGCGCTGGAAGCCGAGCGCGACGCGCTGCACGCGGAAAAAGAGGAAAAGACGAACGAGGTGAAGAGCCTTTCCGTGCAGTACCGCAACGGGGAGATCTCTGCGGAGCTTTCCCTCTCTAAAATAAAGCGGCTGCAGCGCGAACTCGAAGACTGCGAAGAGCGCATCGAGGAAGTGGAAGGCGAGATCGCCGAAAAGGACGAGGGGCGTTCCGACCGCGACGGTATCCGCCGCGAATTCCAAAAACTCAGCGACAGGATACTCGAATTCGAAAACGATCCGGCAATGTTCACCACTCTTTCGAAAAACATCGACCTCGTGGAGCTGAGCGGCGTATTGCTCGGCAGAAAGAGCGCGGAAGAATTGAAGGACGTGGCGAGCCGCATCCTTGCCGTGTTCGACATGATAAAGGTGCACGGCGGTTTCACCGAAGAGGCGAGGGAATCGTGGCGCGATATCCGCCGCGAACTGAAAATGGAAAAAGAGCGAGAACGCGAGCGCGAGCCCAAGCGCCCCGCCGTGAATTCCGAACAGAAAAAGAAACAGGCGGAAGAGGAAATGGAGGCTTTGCTCAAAGAGATGGGCTTGGACGGCGGCGCTAAGCAGGAACAGAAAAAGCCCCGCGTGGAAGAGGCGCCCGAATTTATTCCCCTTTCCGAAAACGATAAATAACCGAAGCAATAAGAGGGGTAAAGATGCAGACCGTCCGCGACATTCTCGGCAAAGCCAATTACGCTTATCTGAAAAGCACGCAAAAAGAGGAGTTGGAAAAGAGCGCGCTGTCGCTCGATGCGCTCTTGCAGGAGAGCTGGCTCAACGACGCCAACCGCGAGAACGCAGAGGCGCTCCTTTGGCGCGTGCGCGCAAAAATTCTGGCGCTCGCCTATTTTGAAGAGGGCTACAATGCCGACGACTTTGCAAAGCTCAGCGCCTTTGCGGGAGAAAAGTCGGGCGAGGCGGAACGCAAGGGGTATGCAAACACGGCGGCGGTCCTGCAAAGGCTGGTATCCTTCGCGTCCGCGGCGGATGCGGTCATGCACGACGCACCCGCGCAGGCAGACAGGGTACGGACTTACGATTTTCAGCCTGCGACCTCGTCTGAGGCGGAGTGCAGGGAAGTTTCGGCGCTGTTTGCTAAAAAGGAAGAAGCGGCAAAGGGGCTGAAAGAACTGCCTTCCCCCTTCGGGGAGGACGTCGTTTTTCCGAATATTTGCGACGAAATGCTCGAAGAGCTCGGCAAAGTGCGTTCGTTTGCGGAAGGGCTTGCCGAAAATATCCGTTTAAAAGACGCGGAAGGGTTCTTCGAAAAGCACGCGAAGGAACTGAAAAGCACGACGCCGTGGCAAAACTGCGAATATTTCCCCGAACTGCCCCGCGGCGCTCGCTCGCTTGCGAACGCGGTCGCGCTGTGCACCCCGTTCGCCGACGAGGCGGAACTGTTTGCCGTAAAAAATACGGAAGGCTGTCTGTACGAACTGCGCGCGGAGGCGTTCGAAGGGTATTCGGAAGAGAATATCGAAAATATTTTCTCGCTCGCCGCAAGCAAGGGCGCAAACGTCATTATTTTCGGCATGGAACGCTGCCGCGGCGATGCGGAGGCTGTGTACCGCGCGGCGGCGCGGCTGGGCAAAAGGGGCAAAAAGGCGTTCATCGCGGACAGCGCGGGCGACAGAAAGATATACGACGCGGCGCTCAAAGCCGTCCTTGCGGGCGGGATGCAGGCGACGGACATAAGTTTCGAGTACCTTTCCGTCCCCCTGTTTGAAGAGACGGTCGCCCTCTTCGAAGAAAAGGGCATGCTGCAAGGGCGCGGCGAAGATTACGATTTTATCCGAAAAAATCTGCCCTTTATGGGGTTTGTGGGGCTGAACGATGCCGTTTCGGCGTTTGCGGCGGGCAAGGATTGGAAGCAAGCCGCAAAAGTGCGCTCGGCGGAAAACGCGCCCGCCGCGCGGCGGTATCTGGAAAAACTGCCCTCGCAGGGGCTTTTGATAGACGCGGGATGGGGCGATTTCGCCGACGATGTGAAAGACGACTCCCGCCGCGCTTTCGATTACGACGATATCCGCACGGTCTCCCCCGAAAATGTGCGAAAGATCATGGAAGGGGACTTCACCGTATTTGAAAAGATAGGGATGCTCGCGCGCTACTGCACCCTTGCCGGCGACGATTCTTCCCGTTGGGCGGCGCTGAGCGACGAACTGCGCGAAGAGCGCCTGCGCGAGGCGACAAGGCTGGTCATGCGCGCGCTCGGCATAGAGTTCGAGCCGGAAGTCGCCGTTCTGGACGAGTTGGAAAACAAGGGCGCGGGCGGGCTATGCTGCGACGGCGGCAAGCGCATTTTGTATAAAAAGGACTGCATACAGAGCTACGGTTGGACGATAGACTGCGTCTGCCACGAGTGTTACCATGCCTTTCAGCACATGGTCATGTACGGACCTTGGCGCGATTGGTATTGGACGGATTTCGGCGTTACGAAGGGCAGAAAGGCGGAATGGCTCGTCAATACGGGCAAGAAGTACTTTTCGGGCACTTCCACGGCGGCGTACCTCGTGCAGGTGCGGGAAGCCGAGGCGCGCGCCTTTGCCGCCGACTGCCTGCGCGACAGCGAGCGGGTTTGGCACACCGTCGATTTCGATTAGGAGAGAGGCATGGAGAATTTTTTGGAAGGGTATACGGAAGAGCTTCTGCACGCGGGCGACGCGGCGAAAAACAAGTTGGTCGACTTGGGTGCGGGCGGTTCCGATACATACTATCTTTCCCACAAATTGCATCGCGATATCGCCCTTTACGCGATAGAAGTTATCCGCGGCCGTCTCGGCAAGACGGGCAACACCGTACTGCGCGGCAGTGCGGCGGCGGGCGAACAGGTGATCGGAAAAAGCGTCAACGATTTCGATTGGCGCGCCGCCGACGGAACGCAGGATCCCAAGCGGCTCGCCGCGTTCATTTCCGCCGCGTATAAAGACATCAATCTGAAGGGGAACAACCCGCTCTTTCTGAGCGTCGGCGCGGTGCGCCGCAAGATCGCCATTTCCGAAGGCGAAGTGCGCGAGGTCGCAACGCCCCTTTTGATCTTTCCGATACGCCTGATACGCGCGCTGGGTACCAGCCCCGTGTGCATAGAATTTGTAGACGACGACGCCTATTTCAACCCCTGCCTGATCTACGGGCTGAGAAGGGATCTCGGCGAAGAGACAGCCGAAAGTTTTCCGCATCCGAACGGTGCGGGCGCGTTCGACGAGCCGATCTCCCTCGAAAAGCTCGGCGGGGGAGAGAGGTATTTTGCGGCGGTGCGCGCCTTTATGCAGAGCTGCAAGAGCGCCGACGGCGATGCGGTGTTTGAATTTGAGGAAAACGTTGTCGCCATTTCGGAATACGACCACGCGGATCTTTGTATGTATTACGACATACGCCGCAATCGGGATAAGATTTATGCGCATCCGCTCGTGCGGCGCGTTTTTACCGAAAATCTGCCCGAAAACAAGGTGAGCTACCTCGCCGAACCTGATTTCGTGCTCCCGCGCGACAGCGTGCAGGAAGACATGATACGCCGCGCGGTCAACGGCGAATCGCTGATCATAAAGGGCCCGCCGGGCACGGGCAAAACGCTCACCATCGCGAATATGATCGCGGCGCTGCTGGGCGAGAACAAAAAAGTTTTACTCGCGTCGAAAAAGCTTTCCGCGCTTTCCGAAGTGTATGCAAAACTTCCCGCGCCCCTGCGCAGGTTCGCCCTTCTTTTAGACTGCGAAACGGAAACACAGGCGGCAAAGGTCAACCCTTCCGATATCAAGGCGGATCTGCGCGCGCTCGTCAGGGCGCGGCGTGAATATGCGCCCGCATCTGCGGCATATAACGCGCGCGAACACGCGAATGCCGAAAAGTCGGCGGCGATCACATTCCTGTCCGATTATATAAGCAAGGTATTTACGGAAGGCGCCGTTGCGGGCGGCACCTATTACGACGCGCTCGGCGCGTATTTTAAGAACAACATGAACGCGGTGCCCTTCGCGCCGCCCGAAGCAGCCGCCGCGCTCACGCGCGTGCAGTACGAGGCTTTGCTTTCCGCCGTGAAAGAGGCGGGAGGATATTTCGACGCATTAACGGGCGGAGAAAAACATCCCCTCGCAAAGTGCCCGTGGGCGGGCGTCGACGCCTCTTCCGATACGGAGGGCGCGTATGCGGAATGCGTGCGGCTTGCGGCGCTCGCCGAACAGGTGTATGCGGATGTTTGCGCGCTTTTGCCCGGCAGCGATGCGGACGGACTTCGTTGGCAGGACGTGCTCGGCGCCATGCTCTCCGTCCTTACGGAAAAGGAAACGCGCGCGGTGATCGCAAACGGCGCGGAGGACGAATTCGCCGCGCTTTCCCGCGCGTTTTCGGAATATCTCGCGGTGCGTCGGGAAGATATCGGCGAAAAATTTACGCTCGCGGACGCGCAAAGCGTACAAACCGTCGTCCGTGCGGGCGATTTCGGGGCTCTGAACCCTTTCACCGCGGAAGAGGCGGCGTGCATGGCTTCCGCCGCGCGGCTGTTTGCGGGGGAAGCGGGGCAATATCTCGGGGAAAGGGAGTTTGCCGAGCTTTCCGCTTTGACGGAAAAGATCGCCGAAAGCGGCAGAAATGCGGAGGATTTTCTCTTCGAGGCGCGCAGGGTTTTTTCTGCGGAAACGCTCGCAGGGGAAAGGGAACTTCTGCGCGCGGCGGCGGATGCCTTTTCAAAGTACGGTGCGGAAGCCGAAAAGCCGCGTGCATTTGATTTTAAGGGCAAAAAGCTGTATGAAAGGCTTTCGCGCATGAGCTTTACGGGCGGCGCGTCGTTTGCGGAAGCGGTCGCCGCCGTTTCCGCCTTCGGTCATGCGGAAAAGTGCCGCGAAGAGGGCGATGTCTGTGCCGCGCTCATATGCAAACTGCTGCGCGCCAAGCCGCAGGAAGAACAGATGCGCGGGCTTGCGCTTGCCTTTGCAAAGGACGGCGCGAGAGAATTGCTCGCGGCGGCGTCGGCAAGGGCGGAGGACGTGCGCCTGTTGGCTGCTTGCGTAAAGGGGCAAATGAATGCGGGCGAGCTTTATGCCGCCGCGCGCGCCGCGCTCGCAAAGGCTGAACTTAAAAAAGCGCTCTTTGCGCTTTTCGAAAAGACGGGCATTGCCGCGCCCGCCGCGGAAACGGAAAAGGCGGCGTATTCCGCACTCGCGCTGCGCTCGCTCTTTTCGGCGCCCTCTTTTTCCGAAAGTTCACTTGAAGACAAGGCGGCTGCGGCGCAAACGCTGCGCCGAGCGCCGGAAGACGCCAAGCGCCGCGCCGCCGAACTGCGCGAGGGGTTCGCAAATTTCGGCGAAAAATTCTTTGGCGGGCATTATGCCGAGCTTTCGCGGATAGAAGTAGGGGATCTTTCCGTTTACGCCGCCGAGGCGGGCGACAGGAGCATTCTTTCGGCGGCACTGAGGTATAAGAGTATTCTGCACGATCCCGCAAACGCCCTGCCGCTGTACGCGTTCTTTGCGCCCTTTGAAAGGGGCGAAGCGGAGCGGGAAGGCAGTTTTGCCGATATGTTCGAGCATTCCTTTTATGCGCTTGCGGTCGCTGACCGCATGAAGAGCATGGGGCTTTTGCGCAACGGGTTGGGCAAAAACGTGGCGAAGAGCCTTACAAAGCTCGCCGCGGCGGAGCGCAAGATCGAGCAGGCGAACGTGTCCGTCATCGAGGGCAAGTGCATGGCGCGCATCGATCCGAACGATCCTTCTCTATCTTTTCTCGCGTCTGAGCGCGATCCGCAAACGACGCTGCGCTCCCTGTTCAAAAAATATCCGAAAGAGATATTAAAGCTCAAACGGTGCTTTATACTCTCTCCCTCTACGGCGAGCGTGCTCTTCCGGCCCGAGGAATATGCAGACTTCGACGCCGTGATCATAGACGAGGCGAGCCAGCTCGAACCCGTCAACCTGCTGCCCGTGCTGTTCCGTGCAAAACAGTGCATTATCGTGGGCGACGAATGGCAGATGCCGCCCATCAAACACTTTGCGGCGAAGTATGAAAGGCGCGTTACCGACGAGGACGGGAACGTCCGTTTCGTGCTCGAACCGGAGCTTTCCGCGCTCACGCTCGCGCTCCGCAACCGCGCGTTCCGCGCCGAGGAGCTCATCTGCCATTACAGGAGCAAAACGGAATCGCTCATCGCGTTTTCACAGCGCTCGTTTTATCCGTTCATGCGCACATTCCCCGCACCCGTACCGAGGAAAACGGGGCTTGGCTTTACCGACGTATATGTACCCGAAGGAAGGTGCGAAAAGGGCGTGAACATGGCGGAGGCGGAGAAGGCGGTCGCCCTTTTGAAAGAGCATTTTGAAAGGTATTACGACGAGGCGGAAGGGACGCTCGCGGAATCGGTCGGCGTGGTCGCCTTCGGCGAAGAACAGACGGAATGCATCAGAAAGCTGGTGCGCGCCGACAGGGAACTGCGCGCAAAGATAGACCGCGCGCTCTCCAATTTCAAGGACGTGCCCGAAAAGCTCATCTTTTTCAAGACGATAGAGACGGTGCAAGGGCAGGAAACCGCGCAGCTCATACTTTCGCTTACCTACGGAAAAACGGCGGAAGGAAAAACGGTAAACAGTTTCGGTCAGCTCAACCGCGACAAATTGGGCAAGTGCATCTTCAACGTGGCGGTCACGCGGGCGCAGTGCGGCGTTGCCGTCATACATTCGGTGCGCGCCGAAGAGATCACGGGCGAAAGCGTTTCGTATATACGCGAGTATTTGGAGCTTGCGGCGCGGTTTGCCGAAGACGGCAGGTCGCAGTTCGTTTCGGAAGAGCCGCCTGCGGGATTTATAAAGAACGTTGCCGATTTTATCGCCTCGCAGGGCATCGCGCGCGAGCGCATCGCCTGCGATTACGGCGTTACGGAAGGCTCGGTGCGCATACCCGTCGCTGTGCTCTCGCAAGATCTGAAAGAGGCGCAGCTCGGCGTGTGGTGCGAAAAGCCCACGGGCAATAAATATAACTATCTCGACTACAATATGCGCTATGCGGACAGCCTGAAAGAACGAGGATGGAACCTGTACCGCATTTACGCGCACGATTGGGCTGACAACGCCGAAGCGGAGCGCGACGCGCTCGCCGCGGCGCTCAAAAAATATGTCAATTAAACAAAGCAAGGAGAACGAAAATGCCTGAACAGAAAGAACACGATACCTTCGGCGACTATGAACAGATCGCCGAAAAGAAGAGGCAGGAACGCGCTCGCGAGCAGCGCAGCCGCGACCTCGACCAAAAGATCGTAGATCTTGCCAACAAGACGGTGGACTTCATCCTCGAATACGGGCAGGAAGATTTCCGCTCGCAGATGATGCTGTCTTTTTTGGACGTGGCGCTTGAAATGAAGGACGTCATAAAAATGCTCACCTCTATAAACGTGGCGATGAGCTGTATGTTCGAGGCGATCAGTTTTATCGATTCCGCCATCAATTTCGACACCATGTTGCAGGAAGACTCCCTCAAAGAAAATTACGGATTCTTTTCGCGCTGGAAGAGAAAGCGCCGCATCCGCAAGGTCATACGCAACAACCGCAACCGCATGACCGTTGCCATCGACAACATCCTCGGGCAGCAGCAGATGGCGCAGGACATCATGGAGGCGCTCCGCTCCTCTTGCGAAAGGATGCGCATCACCATGAACAAGCGGGACGAAAAGCGGAAAAAGAAGGAAGAAAAGCGCATCGCGTCGGGCAAGGCGCCCACGGCGCCCGCAGGGCCGAGCAAGGCACAGGCGCTCATCGCGGATATGCTCAAAGCGCGCGGCGAAGAGGGCGGCGCATCGGCGGCCGCGCCCGAAACGCCCGCCCCGCAGAGCGGCGCATCGCAGGGCGGCGTCGGCGATATCAGCGACATTTTGTAAGGGGTAAGGCATATGGCAGGCATCGGCAGGGCGCCGAAGGGCGAAAAACCCGATTCGGTGGATAATTTGGAAAAGGACTACGCCGAAAGCATCGCAAAAATACGCGCGCTTTTGGGCGGAAGGAAAGACAAAAACGATATCCGCGACGAGGAAAGGCAAAAGCTGCGCGCAGAATATTCGCGCGCGGCGCAGCTCGCGCGCACCCTTTCGCAGAGGGTGACCGACGACGAAAAGCGGAAAAAGTACGAAGAGCAGTACAAACAGCTCACGGCCGTTGCGGCAAGTTACGGTTCCGTCATCACCAGCCGCGTGCCCGACACCACGTTCGACGACGTAAAGGGGCTGGAAAACGTAAAAAAACTCGTCATGAGTTTTATGTTCATGGCGCAAAACCCCGATATACTCAAATATTACAAGTTGGAAGGCGGGCTTGGCATGCTCATGTACGGCGCGCCCGGCACGGGCAAGACGATGTTCGCCGAGGCGATCGCGAACGCCATGAACCTGCCGCTCTTTATCGTTACGCCTGCGGACATCTTCAAATCGTATGTAGGGGAATCGGAACAGGCGGTCAAACAGATCTTTCAGGAGATAGACGCCTGCCCCGAAGGAGCGATCCTGTTCGTGGACGAATGCGAATCCATTTTCAGCCGCCGCACGCAGGATACGAAAGACTATAAGGCGGCGGTAACGACCGAGCTTTTACAGCGCATCAACGGTTTCGGGGTAGACGGTTCCAAGCGCATCATGATCGCCGCGACCAACCGCCCCGACGTGATCGATCCCGCATACCTTCGGTACAAGCGCTTTTCCCACCTGATACACGTTACCCCGCCCGATCTCGAAGCGAAGCGCGCCATCATAACCTCGAAGCTCGACGGCATCGCGCTCGACGGCGTAACGGCGGAAGACGTTCTCGAAATGACCGAACGGCAGACGGTGAAAGATACGCCGCTCGGCCGCGTTTCCGTAAAGGAAGCATACTATTCGGCTGCGGATATATGCGGCATCATCGAAGAGGCTTGCCGCCTCGCTCTCGAAAAATTGCAGGCGGCAAAATCCACCGCGCCCATCCCGCTCACGCGCGATATGTTCGAAAGGGCGTTCGAAAAGATACCGCCGAGCATCTCCGCCGCGCTTTTGAAAGAGTACGAGGATTTTCGCTGATATCCTGCGCGGCTCGCCTCGCCTCGGTTGCACAATTATAGCCGCCGCGCATGGTGCGCGATAAAAAATAAGCATTAGACATGCAGCTTTGCGCGTGCTATAATAACGGCGAGGAGTATGAGTTATGGAATACCGCACGAACCGCCGCACGGGCGACAAAATAGGCACGATCGGGTTCGGCACCTCCGCGGTCTGCGAGGCGGACGGGAAAGAGATCGCCGAAACGCTCGCGCTCGCTTTTGAAAGCGGCGTCAACTATTACGACCTTGCCACGAGCAATGCAAAGACCTTTCCCGCCTTTGGCGACGCGTTTGCGGGCGTGCGCGGGCAGGTGTTTTATCAGGTACATTTCGGCGCGGATTACTCCGCGGGCGAATACGGCTGGACGACGGACGGCGACGCCGTAAAGCACAGCGTGGAATGGCAGCTGAAAAACTTAAAGACGGATTACATAGATTACGCGTTCATACACTGCATCGACGAGGAGAGCGACTGGGCTCGTTACCGCAAAAACGGCGCGTTCGAATTTCTGCTCGAACTGAAAAGGACGGGCGCCGCGCGGCATATAGGGCTATCGTCGCACGTTCCCGCCGTCGCGGAGAAAATATTGGACACGGGGCTTATAGATATGCTCATGTTCAGCATCAACCCCGGCTATGACTATCATCACGGCGATTTTGCCAACGGAAGCGCGGAAGAGCGGATGCGCCTGTACCGTCGCTGTGAAAAGGAGGGCGTGGGCATATCCGTCATGAAGGCGTTTTCGGGCGGTCAGCTGCTGAACGAAAAGACCTCTCCGTTCGGCAGGGCGCTCACCGAATATCAGTGTATCCGGTATGCGCTGGATAAGCCGGGCGTACTCACGGTGCTCCCGGGCGTCAGGGATAAGAAAGACCTGAAACGGGTGCTCGGCTATTTTTCCGCCTCCGAAGAGGAAAAGGATTATTCGGTGATAGGTACGTTCGCCCCGCAGGATGCGGCGGGGAAATGCGTGTACTGCAACCACTGCAAACCCTGCCCCGCGGGGATCGATATCGGCACGGTCAACAAATATTATGACCTTGCCCGCGCGGGCGATGTGCTCGCCGCCGATCATTATAAAAACTTGGCGAAGTCCGCATCCGACTGCATCGGCTGCGGGCACTGCAACAGACGCTGTCCTTTCCGTGCCGATCAGATGTCGCGCATGAAAGAGATAGCCGCATATTTCGGCAAATAAAAGGCAGAGCTCTGCCGTAAAAATAAAAACAGGAGAATCGTATATGTTGGAAAGCATTCTCGCCCGCAAGGGCGTTTCGGTAAGGACAAGAATCACGGTCAAATCGCTCGTCGCGGTCGGCGTGGTGGCTCTCGCGATGCTTTTGCCGCAGCTCGTGCACCTTGCGGCAGGCGCTTCGGGCGGCGTCCGTTGGCTTCCCATGTATCTGCCCGTGCTGTTGGGCGGATGCCTGCTCGGCACATGGTGGGGGCTTGGCGTGGGGCTTGTATCCCCGCTCGCAAGTTTTGCGATCACTTCCGCAATGGGCAGCGCAATGCCCGCCGCGGCGCGTTTGCCCTTCATGATGGCAGAACTTGCGGTGTTTGCCGCCGTTTCGGGGCTTTTTTCTAAAAAGATAGCCGAAAACGGTTGGATGGCTTTCCCCGCCGTGCTTTTGGCGGCTGTTTCGGGCAGGGCGTTCTTCCTGCTGCTTGCCGTGATCTTCCAAAACGTTGCGCCCTTCACGCCCGCAATGATATGGTCGCAGATCCAAACGGGGCTTTTGGGCTTGGTTTTGCAGACTGTCCTCGTTCCGTTCATCGCAATGGGGCTGCGCGTGCTCATAAACAGGGATAAAAACAATGACTGACGCCGAAAGGGCAAGGGCATCGCTCGCGGGGCATACCATCGCGCTGTGCAGGGGAGAAGAGGTGCTCGTCAGCGACCTGCGCGGCATTTCGCCCATGCTCTCGTTTATCGGGGAAGGGAAAAATCTTTCCGGTTGGTCTGTTGCGGACGTTGTCGTCGGCAAGGCGGCGGCGCTCCTGTTTGCCTATGCCGGCGTGAAAGAAGTCTGGGCGGAAGTCCTCTCCGACACAGGCGCAAGTGCATTGGAGGCGAACGGCATATCCTTTGCCTGCGCCGCGCATGCGCCGTATATCGTAAACAGGCAGGGCGACGGGATGTGCCCGATGGAAATGACGGTGCAGGATATTTCCGATCCCGCCGAGGCATACGCGGCGCTCAGGCGAAAAGCGGATATGCTCAGGGCGAACGCCCGCAAATAAATTTCAGATACAAAGGCGGCGCCCGCTTTCATGCGGGCGCCGCCTTTTGCACGGTATTACATTTTATACTGTCTGTTGCTGATCATGTCGTTTTATACGACCGCAGGGTTCGCGGTCAGGCTCGCTTTTCTTCCGCGGAGGGATGCCTGTGCGCTACGGCGTCTTCAAACATCTCTTCCATCTTGTCGATGCACTTGTCGAGGCGGAAACGCTCGCCGTATGCGACGTATCTTTCGGAAAGCTCCTGCCGCACCTGCGGATTTTCGATAAAATAATCGATTTTTTTTGCGAGGGCGGAAGGATCGCCCGATGTGTAAAGGTCGGCGTCCGTCAGTGCAAAATCTTTTGTCGCAGATTTTTTGCTGTCCGCTATGACGGGTACCAACCCGCAGGTGATCGCCTCGACGCAGGCGATCGATTCGATCTCCGCGTAGGAGGGGTGTACATACAGGTCGCAGTAGTTGATGCGCTCGGCGAGCTCTTCTTTGGTATGGAACGAGATGTCGGGCGGGTTTTTCAGCCGGCTGCCCATGCGCAAAAGTTTTCTTTTCAGGGGACCGTCGCCGGCGATGAGGATCTGTATTTTGTCCGCATATTTGGAGCGTTTTACCGCCTTTATCAGGTCTTTCTGGCACTTTTCGCGCGAAAGCCTGCCCGTAGTGAGTATGCAGAATTTGCCTGCGAGTTCTTTTGGCTTTTGCGCTTTTTGCGCTTTATATACCGGATCGACGCCGTTGGAAATGACGCGAAGGTCGGCGTCGTAGCCGTTCTTTGCGAGAGTATCGGCAATGAACTGCGTGGGACAGTGGATGTATTCGGAATATTTGTAAAACTTATCGTAAAAATTTTTATAGATGTATTTATTGACGGAACGGCTTCTTTGCAGCCCGAAATGGCTGGATACGTTTTCCGGCTGTACATGGAATGCCGTCGTTCGGGGTTTCCCGAGTTCCGCCGCAATGCGCATGGCGGCGCGGCCAAGTGCAAAGGGCATAAGGATATGCACCACGTCGCAATCGGAAATGACTCGCCGCAACAGTTCTTCGTTCGGTTTGGCAAGCGCAACGCCGTTTTTCTTCACATATTTGTTGAATACTTTGAAGTCTATCGTATCGACGCGGTGATACCCCTCGTCGGTGCAGGGGCTTGGCGATACGACCTGTACGTCGTGCCCGCGCTCTTTCAGGCAGTCGATGAGCCTTTTTACGGTTATGGCTGTGCCGTTGTTTTCTTCTCCGAGAACGTCTGCAATGATCGCTATTTTCATGTTATCGCTCCGAAAAATATTTTCAAAACAGAAAAAGTATATTTATGCAGAGCGGCAAGTGCGATCAAATGGCTATCAGCGCCTCATGGCAGGCAACAAAAAGTTTTGCGCATCTGTCGAAGATAGCGGAGAGGGGAATATCCTGTTTTGAACGCAGCCAAACGATGAACACATCCAGAATGCCTGCCGTCATAAAATCTATGATGAAAAAGGCGCAGTCATTCCGTTCAGGGTTCTCGTTTTTGAACTCTGCAAAAGCCCTTTCCGCAAAGGACTTTTTCAGCTTTTCCAAAAAATACGCCGCTTCCGCGGAATGGCGGACAAAATTTTCGAATCCGTCATAGGAAGAAATGACATCCGTGCAGATATTTAAAAATTCTAAAGGATGTTCCAGCGTATATAAAAAAGAATTGCCATTATAACTGTCGAATATACGTTCTACGATCTGTTCGCGGATAGACGCGAGCACCTGGCTCGCGCTTTCGAAGTGCAAATAAAACGTCGTGCGATTGATGTCCGCAAGGCGGCACAGTTCGACGATGCGCACGTCCGAAAGGTTCATATCCGTTAAGATCTTTAAAAGGGCGTCTTGTATGGCCTTTATTGTTTTTTTGCTTCGCTTGTCTTCTCTTTTCATGATCCTCTCCTTATTCTCATTATACGCCCCTTTGCTGAATTTGTCAACAATTGTCGATTATTTTATTTCCCGCGCAGGCAGGTTGAATTTCGGCGGAAAATGGACTATAATAAAGAAAAAAGGAGACTCGGTTTACAGCCGAAAGGAGAAATTTTATGGATAAAAAAGTCAGCGCCCTTTTAAACAGCCAGATCAATAAGGAGTTTTATTCTTCTTATTTATACTTTGAATTTGCGAATTATTATCAGGAAGCAGGGTTAGACGGCTTTTATAACTGGTACTATGTACAGGCACAGGAGGAGATGGATCACGCCCTGCTGATGGTCAAATATCTGCAGAACAACGGGGAAAAGGTGACCTTTGAGGCTGTTGCCAAGCCCGATGCTGCGCTTAGCGACAATATGACGCCCCTGAAAGCCGCGTATGAACACGAAAAATTTATTACCGCCGCCATCAACGAAATTTATGCCGCAGCGAACGCGGCGAAAGATTTCCGCACCATGCAGTTCCTCGACTGGTTCGTTAAGGAACAGGGGGAAGAGGAAAAGAATGCTTCCGACCTCGTGCGCAAGATGGAGCTGTTCGGGGCAGACGCGCGTTCGCTGTATATGCTCGACAGCGAGCTGAAAAGCCGCGTTTACGCCGCGCCTTCGCTCGTGCTGTAATTGAAAATATCATAACGGCATGATGTTAAAAAATTGTTAATGAATCGGCAAATAATTGTAAATTTAGATCTGCCCGCCCAAAAAATCGCGGCAGATCTATTTTATAGTAAAATAAAGGTAAGGAAAGTTGACTTAAAGGAATGCCTGTTGTATAATATCGCTCGGACGCGCGTCAGACGCGCTTTTTTTAAGGAGACAGCCATGATACGCAAAATAGAGAAAAAGGACAGGGAAACATTTCTCCGCTTTTCCGAACAATTTTACGCTTCCCCCGCAGTCGCGCATGACATACCGAAGGAATATCACGCGCGCGCTTTTGACGAGCTGATGCGTTCAAACGAATATGCGGAAGGGTTTATGGTGGAAGCGGACGGAAAAAGCGTTGGCTTTGCGCTTACGGCTAAAACTTACTCGCGCGAAGCGGGCGGCAAAGTGCTTTGGTTGGAAGAGCTGTTTATCCTCGAAGAATACCGCAGCCGCGGCTTGGGGCGGGAATACTTTGCGTACATCGAAAATTATGCAAAGCAGAACGGGTTTGCGCGCATCCGCCTGGAAGTGGAGCCGGAAAACGTGCGCGCCCGTGCGCTGTACGGGCGGATAGGCTATGTTCCGCTGGATTACTGCCAAATGATCAAAGAAGTAGGGCAAGACTGAACGGCACGCAATGGTGGGCATTTATGGGTAAACTCGGAGTCGGACATACAAAAATCGCCTGTTATACAGGTTACATAACGCAGGCGATCATCGTCAATTTCGCGCCGCTGCTGTTTGTTACGTTCAATACCGAATACGGTATATCTCTTTCGCTGATAGGCTTGATGATAACGGTCAACTTCGGCGTGCAGCTTTTGGTCGACCTTTTGTCGTCGAAATTTGTAGATAAGATCGGTTACCGTCCCTGCATGGTGGCGGCGCACCTGATGGCGTGCGCGGGGCTTTTATTGCTCGCGTTCCTGCCCGATATATTGCCCGTTCCCGCGGCGGGGCTGTTTATCGCGTCCGCCGTCTATGCGGTGGGCGGCGGGCTGATAGAAGTGCTTATAAGCCCCGTGATCGAGGCGTGCCCGACCAAAAACAAAAAGTCGGAAATGGGACTGTTGCATTCCTTTTACAGTTGGGGGCAGGTTTTGACCGTCGCAATGTCTACGCTGTTTTTCGTGTCGGCGGGCGTCGGGCGTTGGCAGGTGCTTACCTGTATATGGGCGGTGGTCCCGTTTCTGAACGCGATATATTTTTTGTTCGTGCCCATTTTCAAACCTGTGGAAGAGGGAAAGGGGATGTCCGTCGGCGGGCTGTTGAAGACGCCCGTTTTTTGGCTTTTCGTCGTTTTGATGCTCTGTGCGGGCAGCAGTGAAAATGCCGTCAATCAATGGGCTTCGGCTTTTGCGGAATCGGGGTTGAAAGTTTCAAAAACTATGGGGGACCTTTTAGGTCCCTGTCTGTTTGCGATATGTATGGGGCTCGCCCGCGTGCTCTTTGCAACGTGCGGTGCTAAAATGCACCTCAAATATGCGCTTATGATATCCGCGGCGGGTTGTGTTGCCGGTTATGCGCTTTGCGCTTTTGCGCCCCCTTCTGCGGCGTGGCTGGGGCTTGTAGGGTGCGGCGTGGTCGGCTTTTCGGTTGCCGCCATGTGGCCGGGGACTCTTTCGTTTGCGTCTGCCGCCTTGCCGAAAGGAGGTACCGCGCTGTTCGCGCTGCTTGCGCTTGCCGGTGATGTGGGGGGTATGTCGGGCCCTTCCGCGGTCGGGGCGATCGCCGACGGCTTCGGCGGTTCGCTGCAGATCGGCATAGCGTTCGGCATCGTCTTCCCCATAATCATGTTTGTTGCCGCTGCGCTTTACCGCGAAAAGAAAGGCGTTCACGAAAACGCAGCTGAAAAGAAAAGCCAAAGCGACACATAACGCGGGATCGTGCGCCTGATGTTTTTTGTGAAAGCATGGGCACGGTTTTGTCTGTAAAGCACTGTTGCGGGACAACAAATCAGCCGATCGGTTTTATTGTAGTGGAGATACCATGAATACGGATCTTACGATAGGGAAACCTTGGAAAGTTCTGTTAAAATATATTTTGCCCCTGTTCGGCAGCGCCGTGTTCCAACAGTTGTACACGCTCGCGGATACGGTCATCGCAGGAAAATTTGCAGGGCAGACGGCGCTTACCGCGATCGGAGCGTCCAATGCCATCGTCAATATACTCATGGCGGTCGCTTTGGGCGCAAATGCGGGCTGCGCCGTGCTTGCTTCCAGATATTTCGGGGCGAAAGAAAACGCGAAGGTCAAGTCTGTCGTGTATACCGCGCTGATCGCGTTCTCACTGCTCAGCGTCGTTTTGCTCGCGGCGGGCGTCTTGTCCTGCCGTCCGCTGCTTTCCGTGTTAAAAACGCCGGAATGGGCAATGGAGGAAAGCGTTACATATCTCAACATTTACTATTTCGGGCTTCCCTTTCTGATACTGTATAACCTCGGTACGGGCGTTTTTTCTGCTTTGGGCGACAGCCGCACGCCCTTTCTGTTTTTGGTGTTCTCTTCCGTTTCAAATATCCTTTTGGATTACATTATGGTGCGTCCTTGGGGCGTTGCAGGCGTTGCGTGGGCGACTTTTATTGCGCAGGGTGCGGCGTGCCTTCTTACGATCGTATTCGTTTTCAGAAGGATAACGAGGTTGGAAACACAAACGAAAAGCAGTATATTTTCCACTCAGATCTTAAAATATCTCATCTTGCTTGCCATACCCGTGGCTTTGCAGAACAGTTTCGTGTCCGTCGGGAACCTTGTCATTCAGATCAAAATCAACGAATTTGCGAACATTCAGGGGGAAGGCATAACCTCCGGTTTTACGGCGGGTTTTAAATTGCTTGCGTTTTGCACGACTTGCTTTTGTACCTGCGCGAACGGGTTGACGAACTATGTTTCCCAAAATTTTGGCGCGCACCGATTCAGGCGGATCAAAGAGGGGTTCCGTTCCGCGTTAGTCATCTCAACGCTTTTGACGGCAGTGTTTTTTCTGTTATGTTTCCTGTTTGCGCGCCCGCTCGTAGAGCTGTTTATGCCTAGCGACGAAGACACTGCGCTCGCACTCGTCACGGGAACGGAATATGTGCACATCGTCGCTCCTTTTTACTTTATCGTCAACGTGAAAGTGATCGCCGACGGCACAGTGCGCGGCTGCAACGGGAATGTCGGATTTATGGTGAGTACCTTTATCGATTTGATCTTGCGGGTGGCGTTCGTGTTTATTTTGACTCCCTTTTTGGGATTCAGCGGCGTTGCGTGGTCGTGGTGCGTCGGGTGGACGCTGGGTACCGCCGTCGCCCTTACTTTTTATTTTACGCTCAGGTGCCTGAAAAAAAGCAATATGCGGCGGTACGATGAAGAGGGTAACTTGATTTTGACGGAAAAAAACTGAAATGATATTTGCTGAAATTACCGTAACATAACGACCGTGCAGTGGCACAAATTCATGGCACGTTCCATATGATGATAGAAGAGGGGAAACTCTCATTATCCACAAAAGGGGACGAAACATCATGTGTTTGCTTTATTTGTTGCTGTTCGGCTGCGGTCAAAACTGCTGTGACCGAGGCTGCGGATGCGCGCAGGAACGTATCGGCAGTGGGCAGAATTGCTCTGAACAGGGCTGCGGGTGCGTGCAGGAACGCATCGGTTGCTGCGGGAATAGCCGTAACGATCGCTGCTGCGGGCAGGTGAGTACCTATTCGCAGAGTTGTTGCTGCCGGCGCGACTGCTCGGGCTTCGGCAGGCATGGCGGCGACTCCGTCTGCTGCGACGCGGATTACTACAACCGTCAGTATGCGCTCTGCTGCAAGTGCAAAGTGCGCTGCTGCTGCAATAACTGAACGAGGGAAAGGCGGCTTTCAGCCGCCTTTTTCTATATAAACGGTTGCATTTTTGCGGTAAATGGTGTAAACTGTTATCATATGCGGATGTGGCGAAATTGGCAGACGCGCCGGACTTAGAATCCGGTGGGCAACCTTGCAAGTTCAAATCTTGTCATCCGCACCAGGTGCAATGGGGCGCGATAAATTTTCGTGCCCTGTTTATGTGTATTGCGTAAATTTGAACAATGAAGTAAAGTTTCGCTGATACAAGTCGAAAGGGGCATACGGCAATGAAAAAACTGCACGTAGTGGGAGCGGCGATCGTAGAAGGCGGCAAAGTGCTCGCCGCAAAGCGGGGCGAAAGTAAGTACAGATACGTCGCGCACAAATACGAATTTGTGGGCGGAAAGGTGGAAGAAGGGGAGAGCGAGACCGAGGCGCTCGTGCGCGAGGTGCGCGAAGAATTGGGCGCCGAGATCGAGGTGACGGGGCATTTCATCCGAATCGGGCATACATATCCCGATTTTGAGATAGAGCTTTCGGTGTATTTCTGCAAGCTTTTGAGCGGGTACCGCATCACCGAACACGAATCGCTGTGTTGGATGCCCGTCGCAGAATTGAACGCAGAGGAGTGGGCGCCCGCCGACGCGCCCGCCGTGGAAAAACTGAAAACAATGGCATGATACAATGATGTAATGCTTGACATTACATCATTTTTTGCTCTATAATAACGGAAAAGGAGAAAGAAGCATGAAGATCACATCAAGGTTCACCGTGGCGGTACATACGCTGCTGGTCATTTATCATTTTGAAGGAAAGGAAAAGACGACGTCCGAATTTATCGCGGCGAGCGTGAACGTCAATCCCGTGGTGATCCGCCGCGCCCTGTTGAGTTTAAAGGCTGCGGGCATGGTGGAGGTAAAAGCGGGCAGCGGCGGCGCGAGCATCGTAAAAGATCTGAAAGACATCACCCTGTTCGACGTATATAGGGCGGTAGACAGCGTGGACGGCGACATTTTTCATTTTCACGAAAATCCGAATCCCGCCTGCGCGGTGGGGAAAAACATCCACGCCGTGCTCGATACGCACCTTGCCGACGCGCAGAGGGCGTTGGAGAACGAATTGAAAAAGGTCACGCTTTACGATCTGACGCAGGATCTGGAGCGCAGGCTGTAACGTGCGGCAAAGGCTGTCCGAGAGAAATTTTATCGCGGAACAGGTGAAAAATTGATACGGGCAGAAAATATCTTTAAAAAGTATATCGTGGGCGAAACGGAGATTCGCGCTCACGGGAACGGTGCATCCGCTTTTGGGGATCGTTTCGTTCGCGGCGATGGCGGCCGTCGTTTTGGCGGTCACCGCGGTCGTCTGTAAAAACAGGCTGAAAGAACAGCCCGCGAACCTTTTGATCGCAAAGGCGCCGAAACCGGGAAAAAAGATTTTTTTGGAACGCATCGGTTTTTTCTGGAAACGTCTGTCTTTTAAATATAAGTCGAGTATACGCAATATTTTCAGATATAAAAAGCATCTCGCCATGACGATCGTTTCCGTTGCGGGGGCGACGGCGCTGGTCTTTGCCGGGTTTGCGCTGCTGAACGTGGCAAATTCCATGCACAGCGGTTCGTTTGTCGGGTTTGAGGATTCGTTGAAACCGATATCTGTGGCGATCATTATTTTTGCACTTCTTCTCTGTGGGTTCGTGATTTATAATCTGACGAATATGAATATAGGCGAACGCAAAAGGGAGATAGCCACGCTCGACGTACTCGGTTATCGTAAAAGCGAAATCCTCGGTTATATTTACAGAGAGATCATGCTAATGGTCGCGTTCGGCGCTTTGGTCGGTGTCGGACTGGGGTGTATACTCGTTCAGGCAGTATTGAGTTATCTGGATTTCGGTTCGCTTGCAGATGCCGAATGGTATTCATACATTGCTTCGTTTGCGCTTGTCCTTGTGTTTGCGGGTGGCACCGATCTATTGCTCAGCCAGAAGATACTCGGCATCGATATGGCGTCCTCGCTCAAAGCGAACGATTGATTTTTCAGGGATTTCAAACAACGCGGCATCAGCCGCGGCGCTTGCGCGTTTGGATCGGTTTTTCAGGCTTTCTTTTCGTAAAGGGGGATGAGTATATCGGCGGAAACGGCGATGGAGCGCGTCTTTCCGCCCGCAAAGAGCACCGTGTACGAGCCGCCCGCCATCTCCTGAACGACACCCGCACCGAAAACGGGGTGGCGCACTTTGTCGCCCGCGCCGAAGATCTGAATGTTCGCATGCGCAGGCGTGCAGCCCATATCCAATTCGCTCTTTTGTATATAGTTTTTTGAGCGGGCAAGATGCCCTTCGGAAAAACTGCCTTCCGCGTCGAGAGTCTTTTCGTCTATGTCGAAAAGGAAGCGCGAGGTGTACAGCGCGCCGTCGACGTGTGCGTCGAACCCTTCCGCGTCCGAAAGGTAAAGCCTGTCTTCCGCGCGCGTGAGCGCGACGTAGGCGACGCGCCGCTCTTCTTCCATCTCTTCTTTGCCGCGTATTTTGCGGGATGGGAACAGTCCCTCGTTCAGGCAGCAGACGAAAACATTTTTAAATTCCAGCCCCTTTGCCGTGTGAATGGTCATCAGCTTTACGCAGTCTTTCTTTTCCTCCGCGTCCGCATTGGATATGAGGGAAATGCCGTTGAGGTAATCTTCCGCCTTCACCTCTTCTCCGGCGGAGTCCACAAAGTCGCGCACGGAGGCTTTGAGTTCGTTCAGGTTGTCCAGCCTGTCCTGATTGCCGCAAAGCATCATGTATTCGGTATACCCGCTCTTTTGCAGGATAAAGTCGAGCGCGTCGGCAATGTCGTGCGCCTGTAAAAAGGCGGTTCCTTCGTCTATGGCGGCGACAAATTGCGCCGCCTTCGTGTTTTTAAAAAGGGGATGCGAAAGGTGTGCCCGAAGCGCGCCGAGCAGTGTGCCCGAGTTCTCTGCTGCATAGTTTTGCAGCGCGGAGAGCCGCGTTTTGCCGATGCCGCGCGGCGGTACGTTCACCGTGCGCAGAAAAGAAAGGTCGTCGCCGAACACGCAGAGGCGCAGGTAGGCGAGCGCGTCTTTGATCTCTTTGCGCTGATAAAACGCGACGCCGCTGTAAATGACGTAGGGTACTTTTTTGCGCACGAGCGCCTCTTCGACCGCGCGCGACATATAATTGCCGCGGTAGAGCACGGCGACGTCCGAAAGGGGAACGCCTGCCTCGTGCAGGCGGGAGATCTCCTGCGCGATGAAATCGCTCTCTTCTATGCGCGAGCGGGCATGGAAGTATTTGGGGCGCGCGCCGCTCTTGCGCGCGGCTTTGAGCGTCTTTTCCAATCGGTCGGCGTTGCGGGAGATCAGACTGTTGCACGCGGCGAGTATTTCGGGCACGGAGCGGTAATTGGTATCCAAAACGATCGTCTTTGCGCCCTCGAACATCTTATCGAACCCGTTAAAGAACCGCACGTCTGCGCCCCGCCACGAGTAAATGGTCTGATCGGGATCTCCCACGATGAACAGGTTTTTGTGGCGGCTTGCAAGAAGGCGCGCAAGTTTGTATTGTTCGCCCGAAACGTCCTGAAATTCGTCTATCTGAATGTATTCGAATTTGTTCGCCCACTTTCCGAGGATCGCCGCGTCCTTTTCAAAGAGGAACAATACAAATTGGATGAGGTCGGCAAAATCCAGAAAGAAGTTTTTGCGTTGGTTTTCGAGGTACTTCAAAATGACGAAGTGCATCGAGTTTTTATCGTCCGCACAGGGCAGGTCGGGCGCGGGCGTCTGCCTTTTCGGATCGGTCAGAAAGGGCACATAGTCGCTCTGCGATTTGTACATTTCTATCGCGTCAAGGCACTTCTTAAAAGGAAAATTGCGCAGCGTAAGCCCGTTTTCGGCGTAAATGCGCTGCAAGATCGTCTTTTGATCCTCTTCGTCCAGCACCATGAAGTTGGAGGGGTAGGAAAGGTTTGCGATCTCGTATTTGAGTATTTTATGGCAGGCGCTGTGGAAGGTGAGTATCCAGCCGCCGTCCTCGTCGGGCATAAAGGCGCGGATGCGCTTTTTCATCTCCCACGCGGCTTTGTTCGTGAATGTCACGGAAAGGATATGCTCGGGCGCAACGCCGAGCATTTTCGCGATGTATACATAGCGGCAGGTGAGCACTTTGGTCTTGCCGCTGCCCGCGCCCGCCGCAACGCGCACATAGCCTTCCGTCTCTTCCACGGCGGCGCGCTGTTTTTCGTTTAAGTTTTCAAAAAGCTGAGCCAACTCCCGCATTTTTCCTCTCCGATTTCAAACATTTGTTCGTAATTATATTATAAGCGCAACGCGCCCAAAAAGCAAGGGGAAGACGGCGTATTTCAATATATTTTTTCGCGCCGCATATTTGCCTCTGCAAAACGGAGAGGGGCTCGGAGGCGGACAAGAAGAATGCGTTCCGGATTTCCGTATATACCTATGTATTGCTGTTCGTTGCAGCGCTCGTCATCGGACTCAATATTTTAAATTACGAAGCGCGGGATAAAGGGATGTTTTTCGGCATTCTGGCCGGGGTATTCGCGCTGATCACCCTTGCTTTCGTTTTGCTCGTCTTATGGAATAAACGAAGAAAATGAGGTTTAACCAACTTACTTGTCAAGTAAAATTATTATAGCCATTAAGTAAGTTATTGGGGAAGCGCGTGCCGAGCATCGACACGCTGTATCTCATCTGCAGATTTTTGGATGTTTCTGCCGATTATTTGTTGGGTTTGGAAGATTAAAAGGGGGATCGCTTGTACTTTTTTGTTGGATTCCGTTGACTTATGTTGTTTTGTGTGGTATAATTGCGGCAGTAAAGGTCAAAAGGAGCTAACTATTGAAAAGTCAAGCAAAAAAGAGAAAGAATTATAAAAATTTTTGGAGAAAAAAAGAGCACGA
>CALVST010000012.1:0-45000 GCA_944359365.1 uncultured Clostridia bacterium | reverse complement strand
GGTAATAAATTATGTACAAAATTTTGCGCGCGGCGTTCGCGGTCGCCGCGGCGGTGCTCATCGCACTGTGCGTTTTTGCGGGGATCCTTTGGGACATGATCGCCGTGTGGGCTTGCTTGGGCGGCGCGCTGCTGTTTTTTGCGCTGAGCATGCTGTTCAAATTTTTGCAGGAAGAAAAGGAGCGCAAACAGGCGCCAAATTCTCCCGAAGAGGACACGCTCCCCGAGAACGACGAGGCAAACGGCAAAGAGCAGCCCGAGAACCCGGAAAAAAATGACGGCGGCAAGTAGGCGGCAAACGTCAGCATCTTTTATATTATATAATAATGAAAGGGAGAGGTCCCTGCTTTTCCGCAGGGACCTCTCCCTTTTTATGCCGTTTGTTTATACGTTTGCGCTGTTCATGAAGAAGGGCAGCCCGTCTTCCCCGCGCGCGGAGATCGTGATGCCTGCGCGGTTTTCCGCCTCTATCCACGCGGGCATAGCCACGCCGAAATATTGCAGCCCGTCAAACGTGAAAGCGACGTAATTGTCGCCGTACAGTTTCCACTCGCCCAATTTTTCTCCGCGAAGGCTGAGCGAGCCGTCCCCTTCCAAGCGCACGCCGCTCTTTGCAAACGCGCAGTCGAAATTGCCCGAACCGACCTGCACATAGTCGTATTCCCTGCCGGCAAGCTCTTCGCGCGCGATCTTGCGGAGCCGCTCGCCCGCATAGCGGTTGGGACTCATGACGAGATCGCCCTTCGAATTAAAAGCGTACATGCTGATAAACAGATAATGTTTGCGGGGAATGGGTTTTGCCGTATACGGCGTGCGGTTGTGATAGACGACCAGGTCGACGCCGCTTTCCGTGGTGAAAAGGTCGTTGTGCCCGGGCACATAAAAATCGAAGGGCACGCGCAGATCCTCTTCGCCGTAACGCCAGCTGAACGAGCTTGCGACCTTCTGCCCCGCCCTGCCGTACGGGCAAGACATATAGCCGCCGTCCGGCGTTTCGCTCGCCCAGACGCGCATGTTATAATCGCGCGAGAGAGAGTCGGAAGACGCCATCAAAAAGAAACGGTCTTTCCGCGCCCAAAGCGCCTTGTTTTCCGCCCCGGCAAAGATATCGCCCCCGTAGACGGGCACGCCGCGGTGAAAGGCAACGACGGAGCCTTCCGCATTCGTAGTGGTGAGTATGCGCTTGCCGTAATACTGCCCGCGCGAGAGCTTTTTTTCGCGGAACATGGCAAAAGTATAACCGTCTTTGCGCAAACCCGTGGCGGGATCCAACTCCAAAATGCGGATGCCGCCGTAAAAAGAGCCGTAGGTCATCCACATCCTGTTTTCGGCATCGAAAAAGATCTGCGGATCGATGGCGTTGGGCACAAGCCCCCAATTCCCGCCCGATACGACGAGCATATCTTCGTACCTGTAAGGGCCTTCCGCATTCTCTGCCTTGCAGAGGAATATGACGGAATAGTTATTGCCGAATACGCCCGTGTAACAGCCGTACAGCCAATATTTGCCGTCGGAGCCCTTCAAAACGTCGGGCGCCCAAAGGTTTTCGGTGCGCACGTCGCCGCCGTAAATGCTTTTGAGCATATCCACGACGGGTTTCAGTTCGGAAAATCCGCCGGGGATCGCCTCGCCAATGAACTCCCAATGCACGAGGTCTTTTGAGCGGCGTATCTGATACATATCGCGGCGGAAGGTGCCCGTGGAGAACACATAATATACCCCGTCCGCTTCGAGCATGGAGGGATCGTGCACGCCGAAGGTGCCCCACTTGTCGGGGGTGGCTTCCCAATCCTGATTGAGGGCGTCAAAACGGACGCCGTTCGGAAAATCGCTGTAATTCATAAAAGCCTCTTTGTTTTTTCTGTAAAATGAAAGGCGACACATGCCGTGCCGCCTTTGCCGTCAGGCATTATACACCATTGCACAGCACCCATGCAAGCGTATAAAGGCGGTTTTTATAAGGTTTTTTGCCCGAAAAGGCAGGTGAACGATACTTTTTTTGCCTGCCGCAAAAGAAGGCGTACTTTCCCCCGCCCGCGGAGCCGGAACGGGCGAAGAGGCAGACTTTTTCGCGCGGGCTATTGCGGCGCGTTCGGAGCAAAAAATATCCGCCGCGCGGCAGACGCCGCGCGGCGGACAAAGGTTTTCGGCATTGGCCGCGGCGCACCGCGGCCGCAAGTGTCGTCAGATCTTAGCGTTCATGAACAGGGTATCCTGCCCGTCTTCGCTCAGACAGGAAATGGTGATGCCGCCGGCGCCCTTGCCGTCGTTCGCCTTTTCTATCCACGCGGGCATGGCAACGCCGTAGTAAACGGTGTCGTTCAGCTCGATATAGATATAATAGTCGCCGTACAGATACCATTCGCCGGCGTTCTGCCCGTCGAGCGTAACGGTATTATCCGCCGCGAGGACGAGCCCGTCCGCCGCATAGCCGCTGTTTTCGAGCGCGGCGTAATTGTTGCTGTTTATGACCACATAATAAAATTCGTTGCCGTCGAAATCGGCGTCGGTGAACTTGCACAGCTTTTCGCCCGCATAGCGGTTGGGGTTGATGACGAGATCCCCCCTCGAATTAAAGGCATACGAGCTGACAAACAGATAATGATTCCCCACGTTCCCGAGGGTGATACGGTTGTGATAGACGATGACGTTATCGCCCGCGCTCGTGGTGAGCATATCGTTGTGCCCGGGGGCAAAGAAGTCGTAAGGCACGTCGTTGTCGCGGCGGCCGGTATTCCACGTGAACGAGCCGCTGACGCGGTTGCCGTTCTGCGCGCTCGTTTCGTAAGACTTGAATTCGATATTGCCGTTTTCGTCGGCAGTGCCCCAAAAACTGCGCATGTTGTAGTCTGCACTCAGGGAATCTTTCGAGCCCATTAGGTAATAGCGGTCTTCGTAAGTGAGTTTAGACGCGTCATAATTTTTGATGGATTCGAGGTCGGTCGGATAGATCGCGACGTCTTCGTGATAATTGACGGTGGGGCCTTCCGTAGCCGTGCCGGGAATAAGGCGGGTGCCGTAGCGCTCCGCTTCCGTTTTGCTGCTGCCGCTGAGAAGGTCGTTGCCCGAAAGCCCGTCTTTCCTGCGCCCCGTTGCGGGATCCAGCTCTATCGTCCATGTGCCGCCCGTAAACGAGCCGTAAGCCATGAACATTCTCTCGCCCACAGTATAAATTTGCGGATCGATGGCGTTGGGGTTGTTATTGTTCGTCGGCCAGCCGTCGTAAGAATACAGAAGGATGGAGTCGAATGTATACGGTCCCGTAACGGAATTTGCCTTGCAGAGGAAGATGATAGAATGCCCCTGCCCGAAGTCTGCCGTCCAACAGCCGTACAGCCAATATTTGCCGTCGGAACCCTTTACCACGTCGGGCGCCCAAAGCGTCCATGTCGCCGCAGCCTGATTTTGCCCGCCGCCCGCGGTGCCCCAGTTGGGATCTTGGCTGATGACGTTATACACTTCCTGCAAGCCGCCGTTTTTATCCGTCTGGTACCTTTTTGCGGCATCCGCCTCGCTCGTGCCGCAGTTCTCGATGGCAAAGCCTACCCAATCCCAATGGATGAGGTCGGTGCTTTTTCTTACCTGATAGCCGTAACCGCCGTCGTTATCGGTAGAAAAGACGTAATAGGTGCCGTTGTCTTCGATGACGGAGGGATCGTGCGCCTTTGCCTCGCCCCACTGCGATTTATCGGTGGAAGTGAAGCCCGTGAGCGCGTCGAAATTCGGATCGGACGGGAAACGCGTATCGACGGTGGGATCGCCGCCGTTGTCGTCCTTGCCGTCATCCGAACACGCGGCGAGCGCGAGGGGCAAAAGCATGACGAGCGCCATAATAAGCGCCAATAACTTTTTTTTCATAGATGACCTCGTAATATGTACCTGTTTACGGCAAAGCGGCGAGCGCCGCTTTGCCGTACTGCCGTAGGATTTTTACGCAGCCGCACTTACCGTGCCGCCCGTAACGGAAGTGATGGAATAGAAACAATGGTCTTGGCTGAGAGCGATACCCAAATCCGCTATATTATCAATAATAGAAGAATCGGAAATAGAAACTGAGATTTCCCATGCGTTATCGCTTATCTCTTCCGTATAAGTGCCACTGCCGTCTGTTCCCCAAGTGTACTGCTCATTATAAGTCGTTCCGCCGTCTACCGCTTCCGCCTTATACGTTATAGTCAGATTTGCGCCGTCAAAAGCGATGGTTATATCGTATTTAGCATAGGCAATAATGCTTGCCCAATTCGCCCATTCGTCCGCAGAAGGCGCAGGTTGGGTACCCTCTTTTCCTGTAACTTCAGTTCCGTTAATTTTAATGTTCCAAGCCGCGCCCTTGCCGCCGTCTACTGAACCGGTAAATGCGCCCGAACCGCTGCCCGGATTGAACCACCTGTCCGCACGGACAACTCCGAGGAAGTTATCGCCGCCGAGATACAGCGCAACCCCGGGAACAAACGCGTTGTTTGCGCCCGAAGAACGCATATACCCCGTTACCGTAACCGTCCATGTATCGCCGGAATTCGGCGTAACCGTTACGCCGCTGTTATCTGCATACGCGGGGAGCGTTGCATTGCCGACCGTTGCCAAAACCTGCCCGTCGCCGACAGCCTTATTAATGGCTTTGGTAAGCTCAGCTTGCCTATCTGCCTGCACCGCCGCGATGGCGTCAGCCCTTGCCTGTTCTTCGTCGCTCACATTCACTTCGGGAGGCGTATCGGTTGCAGCTCCGCCCGTAACGTTTGAAATTAAGAAGCAAGAACTTTCACTTCCGAAACGCAAAGCAAGCGCATTATAGTCGAGCGTCGTTCCCGCCGCGGGGGTAACGGTATATGTGATATAGTTATACAGCGTTGAGGAATCCTTCGGCACGGTATACGTGTAAGGTGTCCCGTCGGAAAGCGTGGTCGAATAAGACTCGCCCGCAAAATAGTAATACACTCTGTATGTGATCGTAAGGCTTGTGCCGTCATACGCAAACACGATATCCAGTTTGCAGAACCGCTGGATCACGTTCAGATAAATACCATTGGTGGATGCATCCGGCCATGTGATATCCATATTGTTTCCCGCAGTAATGGCAACGCTTGCATCTGTCCTGTTGAGATAATTGTCTATTCTTATGTCTGCCAAATTCAAAGAACCATGGAAAGGGCTGACATAAGCGCTATGATAGTTTTGCGCACCCGACGCCAACAAAACGCCGGATACTGTCATATTAAACTTACCGTCCGTAAGCGTGGGCTTATAATACTTTGAGGTTGCCGGCGCATAACTGCCGTCATAAGTGAGCGCGCCGACCTGTTCAGAAAAGTCGCTCGCATTATATCCGTCGCCGTCGGCAGTCCACGCATCGGTATTTTCAAGCCAAGCCTTGCGTGCATCGTAAACCGTATCCGTGATCAAACCGTCATCGTCGGTGTCTTCCCTTTCAACTCCTGCGGCTACGATAGGATTGTTGCTATCATCATAACCGGTAATCGCATCCTCGCCCCATTTATCGCCCTCAACGGGAGTCTGAACGCCTTCGTGGAGCGCGCTAAACGTTGCCTCATCAAAGGCTGTTTTTTCCTGATCGATTGCGGACGCGGCGCTTTCAAGCTTCAAATCGTCTTCCGTCCAGATGTTGCCCGTGATGTCTTCATACAGGGCGCAGGCGTCCGTTTCGGTGATGGACTTGCCGACGATAAGGTCGTCGACCGTGATGCCGCACTCCGCGCCGAACATATCGATGTAGGCGGAACCGCTCTTTATGGCGCCGAGAACAAAGTCTGCATAGATCGCCTCCCAGCCGCCGTATTCGCGCATCGGAGCCTCCGCTTCAAACGCCGCAGGCGCATAGCGGAACGCGAGCCTGCCGTTCACATAGAAGGAAAGCCCTTCGGTATAGTCGATATTGACGGTAAGGTAGCGCCAATTGTTGAGGTACGCCGCCGCAACGTCTTCAATGTATTCGTTGTCTGGATTTTGTGCAGAACTGTCCTGACGGTTGCCCGAAACGGCGTTCCATACGGCGTAGCCATCGCGATAAACCTTAAGATCTTCCGACGAAAAACCTGACGTGCGGATCGCCTCGTAAGAGCCGTCGGCGCCGTCGGTATAAGCGCCCCTGCCGACAGTCATATTTCCAGACCTGTCGGTCGCAGGATACACGTTGGTAAATTTATCATCGCTTGTTGTGGCTGCATTGTGGGTAAGGTTGCCCCAGTTGATGGACTCTAATCCGTTGGTAATCATGTTGGACCAGTCGGCAGACTCGTCGCTCCCTTCCACGGGACCTACGATCGTTTCGTTATTATACGCCCAGAACGAGAAAGAAAGCCCGTCCTGCACGCTGCCCGTGGGCATATTGTCGTCGTCGAACTCGTCGCCGATGACGCTCGAAAAATTGCCGAGGCGGACGGCTGCGTCCGTATCGAGAACATACTGCGAGCCGCTCGCATCCGTCTGCTTTTTCGGATTGGTAACTCTGCCCGCCGTGTTGAAGTAACTGCCGTTGAACGTATCGGCAATGGCGCCCGTGTACGGGTTTATCGCCGTAAGCACATCGCCCGTGTCCTCAAAGGTGTAGAGGGCGAAAAACTTGTCCGTAAGCGTGGAATCGCTTATAAGGCTGACTGCCGTTTCACTGCCTGCGTTCGTGCCGCCGCCACCCTTGTTGCAGGCGACGCCCGCAACGGTGAACGCCAAAAGGCTCGAAAGCGCAAGGCTTAAAACCGCGATCTTTTTCCCTTTCATTGCTTTTGTCTCCTTCCTTTTTCTTTTTTATTTCGTAAGCCGACAAAAACCATAGTTTTTCCGGCAACGCTGTCTTAAAAATTTTGAAGGGGCCGTTTTGATATTTGAAACAGCCCCTCTCGATACAGTATGCTCCGTTATTTGCGCGTTATTCCTTGGAACCCGTGAGCATGATGGAACCGATAATGGTCTTTTGGAACACCGCGAACAGCACCAGAACGGGCAAAAGCGCCAGAACTGCAAGCGCCATAACGGAAGGCGCGCTGTCTACATTGGTGCCGATCTCCGTATTCAGCTGAGAAACCACCAGCGCCAACGGGTACCATTCGGAACTTCTTACAAAAATCAGGGGGCCGAGGTAGTTGTTCCAACAGCCGATAAAGCTGAGGATGCCCTGCGCCATGACCGCAGGCATCGCAAGCGGCATAACAAAGCCCCAGAAGATCCTCCAATAACCCGCGCCGTCGATTTTCGCCGCCTCGATGATGGAGGTGGGCATGCTGAACAGGAACTGACGGATGAAGAACGCCGTCATGATGGCGCCGAAACATCCGGGTATGATCATGGAAAGTCCGTTCATCGTCCAATTGAGTTCGGAATAAACGCAGAACTGCGCTATCATGATGGAGGGACCGGGGACCATGATCGCCGCAAGGCAATAGAAGAACACGAAGTTCTTGCCCTTAAAATTCAGCTTCGCAAACGCAAATGCCGCCATCGTAGAGGTGATAAGACCTATCACAACGGGAACGATGGAATAGATGAGCGTATTCAGCACCACCCGCCAATAATCGAAATTATTGTTTTCCATGATCCGCATGATGTTGGTATAGTGGTAGAAGAATGTCCCGCCGCGGTTTTCCGTGGCAAGTTCGCTCGGCCACCACACCGTGTCGAGCATGCTCGCGCGGTTGCGCGCAAACGACGCCGCGATCATCCACCAGAACGGATAGATCATGATGAACGCGAAAAATACGAGTATGATGTAAGTGATCACATCGTAAAAAACCTTCCTGCGCCTTTTGTTGGACGTGGCCCCGAATATGCCGAAGCCGAACCAGCCGCAAAATGTGCGCAGCGCTTTGAAGAAAGGATTCAGCTCTTTTTGCCCTTCGCCCGCATTTTCAACGGGGGGCATTTCATTGATAACTTCCGTCATCACGCGTCCCTCCTCTTATCCAGCGCAAACTGCACGAGGGTGAGCAAGAATATGATGACCGCCAGAACGACGCCGAGCGCCGAAGAGAGCGCATAGTTGCCCTGCCCGTAGTAGCCGTAGATCATGCCGACAAACGGCGTTACGTCTACCGACGCATCGCCCACCAGATAGCTGCCGTACAAAAGCTGCGGTTCGGAGAATATCTGCATACCGCCGATAACGCTGGTCACGATGCAGTAGAAGATGGTCGGCCAAAGCTGCGGCATGGTGATGCGCCAGAATATCCGCCACGCGTTCGCGCCGTCTATCTGCGCCGCCTCGTGATAGCTCGCATTGACGCCGTTCAGCCCTGCGCACAAAAGCAGCACCGAACCGCCCAAGCCCTTCCACGTCGTCATGATGACGACGGTGACCTTTTGCATGAATGCCGAACCGCCGAGGAAACGCGTTCCGAACAGTTCGACGATGACGCCCTCGTTGCCGAACAGGTTGTTCCAAAGCACCGCGATGGACACGACGCTCGCGACCGTGGGGATATAGTAGATGACGCGGAATGCGCCCGCGCCCTTGATGTCGCGCGAGAGCAGGACCGCCAAAAACAGCGAAAGCGCCATGCCGATCGGTATACCGATCATATAAATGACCGCATTCAGAAGCGTCGTCCAGAACCGTTCGTTGATGCCCGTGCCGGAAAGAGCCGTGCCGTCGGCAGTGTATTCGGGACTGAACATAAACTTATACCAATAGCCCCACCCGTTCGGATTAATATGCTTTAACGCCTCCCAAAGCGTCGTGCCCGAGCTGTTTGAATAATTCGTGAAAGACATCCACACCGAAAGCACGAGCGCGAAATAAATAAACGCCGTCGTTCCGATGACCAAAAAGCATACAAAGAACCAACCCCACAGGTTTTCCGCAAGCACCGAACGGTTGATCCGCCGTTTTTTGGGCGGTTCGAACGCCGTTTCCGCTTGCCGAGAGCCCGTGTTTTCCTGTACTGCGGTCTGCTCTTCCATCAAACTCCCTCCTATAGTTATTTTTCCCTGCGGGAATGCGGAACGGGGCCAGCCCCGTTCCGCACGTTATTACCGCTTTTTTACCTGTTCATTGCGGTATATTCCGCATTGACGGCGTTGATGCGCAGTTCGTTCTGTACCGACGCCACCACCGATACGCAGTACGCCGTGGGCGTGTAGAATTTACCGCCCCAAGCGGCTGCCGCGCCGTCCTTCCATGTGCCGACGATTATCCTGTCCAAATCGCCGACCGCGAAATACACCCCTGTAGAGGAATCATACTCTGCACCGTATTGAACAATGCTTTCACCGCCCGGATCTTTGTCGACGAGGTACGCTATAAGCGCATATCCTTTATATTGCTTATAAAGCGTCGTCGTCATCCATGTGTCGGCAAAGGTAAACGTCGCGGAGTCGCTCTTGCCGTTCACGCCGGCAGCCATCCTGATCTGCAAATTTCTTTCCGCTTTGTCGAACGCGACCATGTTGAGCGCCTTGAACGCCATGGAAACGGTCGTGATCTCGTTCTTGATATTCAAAGACTTGAAGTAAGTGTTCAGATAGGGAACGAGCGAGGGGAAGTTTGCGGTGATATACTCTTCCGCAGACTGGTTGGCAACGCTGTCGTACATGACGTTCGCAGCGCCCACCGCAAAGTACCAGATGTCTTTGCCCGTGAGGGTGGTTCCGCTGAGCGTTATCGGCTCCGCAGAATAGTTTGCCAAGCCTTGATAATAGTCGTTCACCTTTTCCAGTTCGGCAGAGCTGACGCTGAGCGAATCCTGCGCGTTGCCGTCGGGCGTGAGCATGTTCGAAAAGGAACCGCCGTTGAGTTCGGCGTTGTTCGCCGTCTGATACCAGACGTAATCCCTGCTCTGCGATTTGAGCGAGGTCACCTGCGAGCCGGAATAGGTGTAGGCGAGCTGAATGTCTTCACCCATCGTGAGGAATGCGCACAGGTCTGCGATCGCTTTGATTTTCCACGAATCGGCGCCGTACCTGTCGATGACGCCCGAATATACGCCGTAGCCGACCGTGTCGAGACGCGCCTGCCATACGTTCTGCCGTTCGTCTTGGTACGCCTTCCATGTGCTGTATCCCGCGGCGGACGCATTCAGCGTGCCGTCGCTGTTGTATACGTTGAGCGAGCTGTCCGTTACCGGCTTGCCCGAAGTGTTTTTCGCCTCGTTAGAATAGGTCTGCTTTTCGTATTCCGCATTTTTCACTTTCGCATAGGGCGAATACTTTTCGCTCACGGGTTCGGGCATGAGCCCAACCTGCAGCCTGTTGACGGATGTGGAATTGAATCTTTGCAAGTCCCAAGTGCCGCAACCGTAGAAAACTTCTCTTCCCGAAGTCATAGCGGCGTCTCCGTTTCGGTTGTTCGAGCTTTCGCCGTCATTGCCGGAATAGAATGCGTTGTTGTTCCAGTCGGAGCCGTAAGCGAGGAATGCGGCATACGCCTCGGCAAATTTTTCGCTGTTGACACCGTAGTCGGAATCGTACAACCCGTCATTGTCGCTGTCGGTCGCGCCCGTGCTTGCGTACTCCGCTTCGCCTTTTTCATTGTAACCGGTGAATTGGTAGCGCGCGTCTACAGACTTGTAGTCGTCGCTGATGACGTCGGCATCGTTGCCCAAAAGCCATGCGGTGAGGTACAGCGTGCTTTCGTACTGGTCGTTGCCGTATACATAATTATAACTGCCGTAATAGCTGTCATTCAGCCATTTCATATCCGTATGTTTTCCGTCAGCGCCGCGGTCGACGATCTCGGAATAATAGCAGATGGCGAAGGTGAGCGCGCTGTATTCGGCGTAAGTGTAGGTCACATAGCCGATGCTCTCGTCATATTCGGTCGCGGGATCATCCGTAACGCCCGTGGCGTAAGTATCGCCCGGCCAGCCGAGGATGGTAACGTCGTAACCGTCGTTTTTGGCGGCGAGGCGCGCAATGGGATCGCCCGCATCATACGCTTCTTGGTAAGAGTCGAAATTATAGACGTTGAAGGGATAATAGCGCACCGTTCTGCCTATGGAAATAAACGGTGCAGCCGCGCCCTTGCTGCCGTTAGAGTCCACATAGAACGCCGCGTCGCCATGGCCCGCGGTGGTCGTGGTCGTATATTTTTGTTTGAGCGTTGAGGAGAAGAAGTTTTTATTGTACGCGAGGCCGAACGATGAATGGTCTTTCGGGAGCGCGTAAATGCCGACGGTCGTATTGTCGTCAACCGTCTTCCAAGTGCCGCTCGCTGTGTCAAACTTGATGGTTTCGCCCATGACGGTGCGGTTTGCGTCGGTGGCGTACATGCCCATCGCCGTTTCCCATACGTCATTGCCGTAGCCGTACTTTCCCCAATCGACGTAGCTCGTCAGATCGAGCACGGTGCCCGCCGTCGCATACGAGCGCACCTGGCGGGGCGCGACATAGAAGATGTCAGCTACGGTGCCCGCGGCGATATCGTTGGCCACGTCGGAAAAGTACTGCTCCGTTTTCGATTGATAAGAAAGATCTACCGTAAAGGGCTCTAACCCGTTTTCTTCCGCATAGCGCTCCGCCCACGCGTTGATCAGCGTCCTGTTCGTTTCCTGATCGGTCGCGCTGGAAAAGATGAACGCGGAAAAAGCGGCGTCTGAACCGCACCCCGCAAACAGCCCGAGGCACAGCGGGAGCACCATGACGCCGGCAACCGCCGTCGCCGACAGCTTTTTCAAAAATCCTTTCATGCCAAAAACCTCTTTGTTTTATTCCGCACGCCCGCCCCAGCCGCCGCTTATAAATAGTCTTTTTCACTTTGCTCGCAAAGTGAAAAAGAGGACTCCTCTTTGGTAAGCGGCACGGCTTGCCGCCGCGCGGTATGTAATTGCGGGACCGGAAAAAGCGTTCGCTCCATAGGCAAAAAATATCCGCCTTTCAGCGAAGCGGACAGAAAATGCGCCGACTTACCCGAAACGCGGATACCCGATCACTTTTCCCCTCTCCCTTCGATACGTTAATATTAACACACTTCCCCAACACTGTCAATAGAATTTCAAAAAAAATTTGTGACTTTTTTATTGTTTTTTGCCCTTTTTTTGGTCAATTCGACCAATTAACGTTAACTTATAACAAGGCTCGACTTTTTTCGCAGCCGCTTTGTGACGGATTTTGCCGACAAGGGGAAACTTGTTCCTTAAAAGCGAAACGTTCACCTATATTTTAGTGCAAAAATCACTTTTTTTATGCGATTTTTTGCTTATCTGTAAAAGTATGCAAAAATGCGGCAGGAATACTTTCTTGCCGCATAAAAATGTTAAAATTTTTCATTATTGCAAAGCGCTTGGCTTTGCGCCCCAACTATGCGGCGCAAAGCCGCCGTGCCGGACTTTTTACGCCTTCCCCTGCGGGTTTTCCGGCATAAAAAAACGGCGGCAACGCCACCGTTTTACGATTCATCCGAAGGTTCTTATTTTTCCAGCTTTTCCGCCATATCCACGATCTCGCTGATGCGGTCGAGGTCATCGGTGTTGTAATAGTCGATATAAATCCTTCCCTTGCGGTCGTTGCCGATCAGGGAAACTTTGGTTTTGAAAGTATGCCGCATCCGCTCGATCAGGTCTTTCAGTTCGATGGAAACTTGCAGTTTCTTTTTGTCTTTTTTTTCTGCAAGCTCTTCGGGAGAAGCAAAATAATCGCGCACGCTGCGTTCCACGTCACGGACGGAAAGACCGTCCTTTATGGTGTCGCTCGCAAGTTTGTACTGCGCGTCTTCCGGCAGGGTGACGAGCGCACGCGCGTGCCCCGCACTGAGCCTGCCCGATGAAACCAAATTTATGACGTCGGGAGAGAGCGACAAAAGGCGAAGCGTATTGGTTACGGCCGGGCGGCTTTTGCCGATGCGCTCGGCAAGCTCTTCCTGCGTGAGGTGATACTCGTCCATGAGCTGTTTCATAGCCGTAGCCGCTTCTATGGGGTTCAGATCCTCGCGCTGTAAGTTTTCTATGAGAGATATTTCTTTAATTTCGCGGTCTGAATATTCGCGGACAACGACGGGGATAGTCGTTTTTCCCGCCATTTTTGCCGCGCGGTACCTGCGTTCGCCCGCGATGATCATGTACCTGCCGCCTTCCATTTTATTGACGACGATAGGCATGATCATTCCGTGTTTTTTGATGGAATCGGAAAGCTCGCGGAGCGCGTCTTCGTCAAAATGTTTGCGCGGTTGGTTGGGATTGGGGCGCACGAGATCGATATCTACCTCGATCAGCCCCTTTATTTCTTCGGGGAACGGTCCGCTTTCCGCCTCAAACGGCTGTTTGGCTGCGTTTTCATATGCCTCTTCCGTATCGGAAAACAGAGCCGATAGCCCCCTGCCCAATCCTCTGTTCGTTTTCATTTTTTCTCTCCTTATGTATTACCGGCGCCGATCGCGGTCGGCACGCATCGTTCACCTATAAATATTTATATATTATGTCGCGCGCGCGTATGCCTTTTATTTGTTTTCAGCCTGCTTATCCAAATATTCCTGTGTAAGCGCCCTGTAAGCGCGCGCCCCCGCGCATTTGGGATCGTGCAGCATGATGGGCTTGCCGTAAGAGCTCGCCTCGACAAGGCGGATGTTTCGCGGCACGACGATCTCGAAAACCCTGCGGGTAAAGAACTTGCGTATCTCGTCCGCGATCTGCTTGGAGATGAGCGAGCGGCTGTCGTACATGGTCAAAACGACGCCGTCCACGTCGAGCGCGGGATTCAGGTGCTGTTTCACGAGGGTGATGGAGTTCATCAGCTGCGAAAGACCTTCCAACGCGTAATATTCGCTTTGAATGGGGATGATGACCGAATCGGCAGCGGCGAGCGCGTTGATGGTGAGCAGCCCGAGCGAAGGCGGACAGTCGATCATGATATAATCATACGAGTCTTTCACCTCGGCGAGCTTGGTCTTCAAGATCATTTCGCGCTTTCTTTTATACACAAGCTCTACTTCCGCACCGGCAAGGTCTATGTTCGAGGGCAGCAGATCCAACCCCTCCGCTTCCGTTTTCAAAATATTTTCGGAAGCGCGCTCTTCGTCGTCGATGAGCACGTTATAGACGGATTTTTTCAGCGAACTTTTGGAAAAACCCAACCCCGTCGTCGCGTTGCCCTGCGGATCGATGTCCACAAGCAGTACTTTTTTGCCTGTCGCGGCAATATACGCCGCCATGTTCACACAAGTCGTGGTCTTGCCCACGCCGCCCTTTTGGTTGGAAAACGAAACGATCTTTCCCATTTTTGATACCTCTTCTTATGTCTCTCCCCTATAAATTTTGCAAAAGCGATGTTTCACGGGCGCGGGCGCGGCAATAGCGCCCGCGCCGCATGAATTTATTCGCCTTTATCCTCTTTTTCGTCCGGCTTTTTCTCTTCGGCATCGGAAGGAGCGCCCTCTTTCTTTTCGGGGGCGGGCTTTTGTGCCTCTTTGGCGGCCTGTTCGGCAGCCTCGGCTTCCTGTTTCGCCCTGTTTACTTCGCCGCCGTCTGCATTTTCAAACCGCTTGAAAGGGTTTTCCGATTCCGCTTTTTCAAATTTGTCCATATGGGCGTAAACTTCGTCTACCGTCGCGCCCTCGAGGAGCATGTCTACCTCTTCGGTGTAGATCGTTTCCCGTTCGATGAGCACACGCGCCATATTGTCAAGCACTTTCCTGTTTTCGGTAAGAAGTTTCATTGCGCGCTCGTGCGCGGCTTCGATGATCTTGTGCACTTCTTCGTCGATGACGCCCGCCGTTTCTTCGCTGTACGAATTGTGGGCTTCCATATCCCTTCCGAGGAATATAGGGCTGTCAGACTGATAGGTCACAAGCCCGACGCGCTCGCTCATGCCCCATTCTGTGACCATTTTGCGGGCGATCTCGGTAACCCTCTGCAAGTCGTTGGATGCACCCGTGGAAACGTCTTTTATGACGAGCTCTTCCGCAACGCGTCCGCCCAAAAGTTCGCAGACAAGGTCCGTCAGCTTTGCCTTGGTCATGTGGTTGTCGTCGTTGTCGGGGCGAGTCATCGTATACCCCGCAGCCATGCCGCGGGCAATGATGGAAACTTCCTGCACGGGATCGCAGTGTTTGCACAGCTTTGCGATGATCGCGTGGCCGCTTTCGTGATATGCCGTGATGCGCTTGTCCGATTCGGTAACGAGTCGGCTCTTCTTCTGCGGGCCGAGCAACACTTTGTTGATCCCCTCGAACAGCTCTTTGTTGCCGATCATCTTTTTGTTCGCGCGGGCGGTCAAAATTGCCGCTTCGTTGAGAAGGTTTTCAAGATCTGCTCCCGAAAAGCCGCTGGTCATGCGGGAAAGGATCTTAAAGTTTACGTCGGGTGCGAGCGGTTTGTTGCGCGCGTGCACTTTTAAGATCGCCTCCCTGCCGCGCACGTCGGGCAGGTTGACGTGTATCTGCCTGTCGAAACGCCCCGGGCGAAGCAGTGCGGGATCGAGGATATCCGCACGGTTGGTCGCAGCCATAACGATGATGCCTTCGTTCGTTTCAAAGCCATCCATCTGCACGAGCAGTTGGTTAAGCGTCTGTTCGCGTTCGTCATGTCCGCCGCCGAGCCCCGTGCCCCTTTGACGCCCGACTGCGTCGATTTCGTCGATGAACACGATGCACGGCTGACTCTTTTTTGCCGCATCGAAAAGGTCTCTTACCCTCGACGCGCCGACGCCGACGAACATTTCCACGAAGTCGGAGCCGGAAATGGAGAAGAAAGGAACGTTCGCCTCGCCCGCAACGGCTTTGGCAAACAAAGTTTTACCTGTTCCCGGAGGCCCTACCAAAAGCACGCCTTTCGGGATGCGCGCGCCGAGATCGGAAAATTTGCGGGGAGCCTTCAAAAATTCCACGACTTCCGCAAGCTCTTGCTTTTCCTCTTCCGCACCCGCAACGTCGGTGAAACGCACCTTGATGTTGGAATTGACTCTCGCCTTCGTCTTGGCAAAGCTCATCGCCTTGCTGCTGCCGCCCTGCGTTTGACGGATCAACAGCCAGAACACGACGCAGACCAGCACCACGCCGATGATCGGGATCAGGTAAGAGATAAAGCTGCCTGCGTTCGGATCGGTAAAGGTAAATGTGAAGTCAAGTTTCGTATCGTTTGCCCAATTGATGAGCAGAGCGATCTCTTCGTCCGAACGGCCGAAGGTCGCTTCGTATACGACTCTTCCGTCTTTATAACAAATAAGGTTATAGTCGTCCACTACGATGCGGTCGATCTCGCCGCTCTGCACATACCCCGCGACTTCGGAGTAATCTATCGTTCTTCCGCTGTTGAGCCAGCTTGTCAAAACGGACACCAAAATGATGATGAGTATGACGCCCAGCAAGCTCCACAGTACGATTTTTGCTGTTTTGCTCATGAAGTTTCTCCTTGCTAAGTTCGATATCTTCCCGTCGCTCTTTTCAGAGCGGCGTTTTTACTATATTTATTTTATATATTATATAATATTGATAAGAACATTTTTTGAATGTTCCCTTTAAAAAACCCTTTTTTACTGATTTCAGCAATCTTTCCGATGTTCCGATGGCTCGGCTTACATTTTGCAATGCACGGCTATCGCCCCGTCTTTAAGCAATAACTTTCTTCTCATACTGCGGCATTGCCGTGGCGGTTTCACGGACGGAATATCCTCACGCATACGAATCGCACATATCGCATTGCAATAACAAATATTCCGAAATATTTGTTTAAATTCGCCGCCAAAAAAGACTCTGCGCTACTATGGATTTAGCTTAGCGCCCCTATGAACAGTCACCTGCAATACGCGGCGCAAAAAATATTGCTGTTTATTGCCAATGAACCGATTAGTCAAGCAACCAACCTGTTCCGCCAATTGCAAAGCCTTATTCATCTCAGCTTTGAAAACCGTTTCGCCAAACCATTCCGACTGCGCAGGGCGGGAAAACAAATCCGTTTTCCGTAAGAGCATTGCGTCGCGGCCGGATCCTTCACTTGTCAGCCTTTATCTCAGTCAAAAGATTTTTACCGAAAAGCAATTCCTCTTTTCAATAAAGCAGTGAAAAGACAAACTGCCGCCTGTAAAAAAACTTATTTAAGAGATCAGCCCTTGATTACGCCGGCTTGGCGGACTTGTAGCCGCTCCAATAAGTTTGTACATATACGTTGCTTTTTAAACAAGTTGCAAAACTTTGCTTTGATGAGATTAGTCTCCTAAATAAGCATCTTAATGCTGTCACTGCTTGTACTGCTCAGTTTCGATTGTTATATATCTTAGCGCCACACAGATTGATTAGCGCATTAAAAATTAATGGCGCAAATTTAAAAACTTTCCCTTTATAAACTCCGAACCCCCTTTATAGATCAATTCAAAAATAGCCTTTTGGAGTCGGATCAGCTGCGCGTGTGACATCGGATTGCTTAGTAAATCAGTTGTTAATATCATACCATAATTATCTAAAAAAGACAAGAATTTATATAAAAAATTTTTTAAAACCACTGTTTTTTTATGAAATCATCATAAATTATCACAAAAAATATGTAGGCGCATCACATTTTTTAGTTGGAAATACCCTTTTAAATGTTTCATATGAAACTCTCCCAAGATTTTAGATGTTTCACGTGAAACTATAAAAAATATATGCGCGTTTATAATTTTCTCATATAAAACATGTTTCATATGAAACATGTTTTATATGAGAAAATCCGCTTGAAAGGTAAAACGCAAACACATATTAAAGAAACTGCACGAATCTGCCCAATATTTACGCAAATACATCAACTTCCTATTAATCGGTTTGTATTTCAGCTGCAGAATACCCTATTCAGTATGTAAGCTATAAGACGCATTAAACTAAAACTTCGTAAATTTTTTAATAATTTTTGCGTCAGAATTTAGCAGAATTTAAATTAATTTTGACGCTTAATTGTCATTTTAAATTAATAATATAACGCGCTTATATAACATTATCGTGCTAATTCTTCGGCGGAAATTTTATTATAAACAGTGCAAAAAATTAGCATACAAATGCTTAAAAACAGCTCATATGTATGCGTATATATAAAAATGCCTGTAAAATTAGCAGCGCATGAACATTTAATATAAAATAAAATGTAAGCGCAAAATGTAAAACTGAATGTTTCATATGAAACATTCAGTTTTACAGACATTACCAACAGCTGCTGAAAGCAAAATGAACCACTATAAGCCAAAACATACTGCCATGCAGATCTGGAGATCGAGACCTATGCTTTTTCGTAAATTTAATGCAAAAACTGCACGATTTCAGACAAAATGGGCGAAATTTTAGTCGAAAATTTTGAAATTTTGAATTAATTATTCTGTCTGAAATCGTCTGAAGAGGTTTTTTAAAAAGCCATATTTTTGCAAAAAAGAGCCAAAAATATGGCTAATATGACTATTTTTTGCAATAATTTTAAAGACGCAGACACGATTTTAGACATCATTTCAAGTGACGCAATAAAATTAATATACGCGTGATTAAATCAGAAGAAAACACTGTGAATATAACAACAGAATTTGGCGATATTCGTTAAAATTTTATGCGCTGAAAGCAATATTTTATTTGGACGCATATATTATAATTTGCACTAAGCAATTTAGCACCTGAACAAAAAATTAAACGCAAAATATAAAATGCGGTGCATAATATTATTGCGCTTGAATGTAAAATTGCGCTATTATGAAATCTGACTTAAAAAGAGAAGTATAAAAAAGCTCAAATGTGTCAAGAATTAAAATACAGTCGTCAAGGCAAAAGTGCGCTGAAAATATTATTGGCGCAGATTTAATGTGCGCTAAATAATTTAAAAGCGCATAATATTAAAAAAGTGATTGGCGCAAGAAATAAAAGGTAACGCAATGGAATATTCTTTCAATATGTTCAATAAGATGGCAGCATCCGGTCTGATCATGACACTGAATAATTTTCTAAAGGACACACAAACACCACCAGTGATACTCTGCATCGGAAGCGATCTCGCCATTGGAGACAGTTTAGGACCAATTTGCGGCACTATGATCTCTGAAAAAAAATTATTTGAGCAAAGCTATGTGTATGGGACGTTAAAGCGTCCTATTACAGCTAAGGAAGTCAGATATTTGGGTGACTTTTTCAAAAAAACACATCCAAACTCAAAAATTATTGCTATTGATGCTGCTGTAGGCGATGCCGGCGATATAGGGCTTATTAAAATCGCAAACAAGGGCTTGCGCCCCGGACTCGGAGCAAATAAAAAGTTTGCGCCCATCGGAGATGTAAGCATAATGGGCATTGTTGCCGAAAAATCTGTCTTCAACTATTCCTTATTAAATCTTACGCGCCTCAGCCTTGTTTATAAAATGGCGGACATTATATCGGATGCAATATCTTCTTATCTGACTGCTCCGCAAACGTATTTTCGAATTGCTTAAATTTTTGTTACCGAATCAGTCGCTGATAATATGCAATATATTCCACTTTTTTAATGCGCTTTTCGGAATTTAATAATTATAAATTCCAATATCATTCAAAATTTCTTCAATTTAGCCATTTAACTTTATAAATATCGATAATTTATTCTTTTTTGATAAAATTGTATATATTATGCTATATATTGCGTATTATTTTAAGTAGTTGCATCACGTTATTTATAAGCAATGGTTTGCAATGTATTTGCAGTAATTCACACTATTTGAGCTCCTTGTCAAATGTTCTTCAAAGCTTTTTACGATACCTCACACACCCAATTCGATCGACATTCTTTTAGACCGCAGAATTAGGCGCTGCGGCTTATTTTTATGTCCTTCGATAAATTATCGCAACGGCGATCGATCGGCTTTTTACGGGGCGTTGGCGGCCTTTGGCGAGGTTCTTCGATATAGCTCAAAAAATCATGGTCGCGATGAAAAATGCAAAACAGAAGCTTTGCCTTATTTCTTGCCCGCAGAAAGGAATCGCTTTACGCGATGCGTATAAAAAGCTGACGGCAGCGTGCTCGTAAAAGCGTGCAACGATTCAATGCGGAAACGATTGCTCGGCTGAGTCTCTGCATGGCGGCGTTAAAAGGCAGGGCAGCCGTCATTAAACCATGTGATTAAGAGGTTTTTTCCTTTCGAAGCCGCAGGCGTTATTTACCCGTGAAACCGCGGATCTCATGTTACGCCGATTGCTGTCATCACAATTTTTCTATAAGGCATTGAACGCCGAAAACGCCTTCCTCGAGCATTTGTGTTTAACCCCCTGCGGGCATCGTCAGTAATGCAACGATGCCCGCAGGGAGTTCATTTAAATTGAATATTTAACTTACTGTCGGTCAGCATGGTCTGTTGGAATTATGAAGCAGTTTTGCTTCGGGCGCGCATCCGATAAGCCATATTTTGATAAAAAGTCATTCATTGAGCAATTGCGAAGTCAATTCAAGTATTTCCTTTGAGTATTTCTTTTTACGCGATGAGAGTATCGCCCTGTAAATAAAATAATTTGCGCATACCATGGCGATCCCCAAAATTCCTATAATGATTCCTAAAACAAACTGATCTCCGATCACGCGCATTGCAAGGCACATTCCGACGCCCATCACCAATGCACCCAGAATGCCGAAAGTCCACGCAAAAATTTCCGCGGGAAGCTTCACTTTTTTATTCTTTTTTCTGAGAACATCCATATCCGTAGTCTTTTTTTCCTCGTATTGTCCGCGCAGATCTTCAATTTCCTTTCTTTCTTTTTCCTGTAACATAGTTTGTTCACCTCTCTTGATTGATGGTTACATTTTAATCCGTAAATGTTTTTCTGATGTCAAAGAAAGGTAATCCTTCCGTTTAAGAATTGTAAAAGATTTGTAAATCGAAAAATTCCTTTAACAGAAAGTATCTATAAATGTGATCGATCGCAGCAAAATGAAATCGAAAAAGCCTTTATCGGCGGCGAAGACTTATATTATGCCCCGCCCGCAATGAAGACACTATTATAGAAATCATATAATTTACAATCTTTTTGTTTACACGGATGTTTGTTCTATAAATAAAAAAACAAGATCCTGCCGCGCAAAAAAGCCGCTTTGCCTCTGTTTATTTTACAAAAAATTTTACAGATAAAAAAGAGCCTTCCGACCGGAAAGCTCTTTTTTATCAATTTTATTATTCTTCGCTCTTATTTTCTTCCTCGGTCTTTGCTGCGTTGCTGTTACCGAGATAGGTGCCGAAGTAGGGGGTGCGCTTTGCGGCGGGTTTTGCGCCGTAAGAGGAGCCTCTGTTATCCCTGCCGCCCCTTCTTTCCCTGTCGTAGGGCTTTCCTTCACGGCGGTCTTTGTTATATCCGCCGCGGCGGTCGTCGCGCCTGTCGCCGCGGCCGCGGTCGTTATAACCGCCCCTGCGTTCGTGGCGGTCGAAACGGTCGCTGCCCGGGCGCAGGTTGTTGGGTATCACAACGATGTAGCGGTTCGGCTCTTTGCCTTCGCTCTGCGTTTTCACTTCGGTGCTGTCTGCAAGGGCGGAATGGATCACCCTTCTTTCGTAGGGCGTCATCGGCTCCAAAGAGAGCTTTCTGCCCGTCCTGACCGCCTTTTCCGCCAACTTGTTTGCAAGGCGTTTCAGCGTTTCTTCGCGCTTTTCGCGGTAATTTTCGCAATCCACGACGACGCGCTTATATTCTTCTCTGCCGATGTTTGCAACGGCGCCCGCAAGCACCTGCAAAGCGTCGAGTATTTCGCCTCTGTGCCCGATCACCGAATAGGAATTCGTGGTGATAACGTTTATTTTCGTATGCTCTTCGTCCTCTTCCAGCTCGTTTGCCGCGGCAATGTTCAGCAGGGGATACAGCCCGTCCAAAAACTCGACGGCTCGCTCTCCGTCCGTTATCTTTTTAGAGATCTTCACTCTGGCCTTGACCGACTTGAAAAGTCCTTTTTTGCCCTCTTCAAGGACGCAGATCTCCGCCTCTTCGCGGGAAAGCCCGAGCTCTTTCAGCCCTTCTTCCACCGCCTCTTCCACCGTTTTTCCGGTGAATTCGTACTCGTTCATTATTTCTTTCCTCCCTTCCGCACCGAATTTTTATCCTGCGTTTTCGCACTCGCCTGCGGTCGATTTTTTTCTTTTTTGTCTGTCGTGCTCTTGATCGTTTCCTGTACGCCGTTGTGGCGGGGAACACGCCGCTGATATTTTTCCTGGATTTCTCTTTCTTCTATTTTCTTGAATTTGGAATCGATAACGAGGTTTATGAGCACCGTGCTGAGTATGCCGAACAGGTTGCTTATGATCATGTAGATACTGAAAGCCGCACTGTACATGAAGGAGAAAATACCGAAAATGATCGGCATGACGATCATCATGATGCGCTGCGTCTTTTTGCCTCGCCCGTCCGCTGTCTGCAATTCGTTCTGCGCCTTGTTGCTTTTTGAAACGATGAACTGCGACAGGAACATACTTCCGATGGATATGACGATGAGTATATAGTAACCGTTCGCGGCGCCCTTTTCGTAAGAGAGGTTCGCCGTCAGCTCGTTTTCGTAAAATTCCGAAGTGATCTCCACGCCCACTTTGCTCGCGGAGTTTCTGAAATCATTGTAGCCCTGTACGGGATGGTTGTAGGAAGTGTCGGGCAGCCAGATGTTTTTTACCCACAGAAAACTGTTCTTGTTTTCGTCATAGCTGCGCTCGGCGGCGTCTCTTCCCGCCTGACGGATATATTCTTCGGCGACCATGTCGTCCGTCCATACCGTTCCGTCTGCGTCCTCGGCGTGCGCGTCGCGTATCGCCTGCAAAGCCGCCTGTACGGTTTCGTCGGACGAATTCATCACAGCCTGCGTCTGAATATAATAAGAAGTCGTAACTTCGGTAGTGACCGTGCTCCAATCGATGGAGGAGGGATCCTGTATCTGTGCCTGATCTGCGGTATTGAGTATCTGCGTTTCTACGACGGCGATGAATTTCCCTTCTTCGAAGTAAGTCACCGTCCTCGTGATGCGATAAAACGTATTGCCGTTTTCGTCTTTCTGATCGGTCTCCACGGGCGAAGATACGTTTATCACGCCCTCGCCTTCGGGCGCGAACGCGACGATCGCTTCGGAATAGCTGTTCGTCATCTCGTTGAACACGCGCACGTTCGCGTACTGCGAATAGGAAGTGAACGCGCCGAGCACGAAAAAGAAGATGACCAAAGTTACGATCATGGGAAGGCAGGCGCCGAACATGGAATAGCCGTTCTTTTTGTACAGCTCCATCATCTTCATGTTGTACGTCTGCTGATCGTTTTGGTACTGCTTTTGCAGTTTTTCCAGCTGCGGCCGCATCTTTTCCATTTTCAGGCTGTTCTTGCGCATTTTCGACTTGGAATAGATGTCGAGCGGCAGGGTAATAAGCTTGAGCACCAGCGTGAACACGATGATGCCAAGCCCCACATAGCTACCGAACAGCTCAATGATCCAGCGGACGACCTGACCGAGCCAATTCAGCCCGCCTGCCCCTTGTATGAAAAACAGCTCGATGGCGTTGTTCGTCGCCATCGCGGAAAGAAAATTCAACATTCCATTTATTACCGTTATTTTAATATAGCCAACGCACTTTGAAATAATTCTCCGGTACGGGATCGTACCCGCCCTTGGAAAAGGGGTTACAGCGCAAAATCCGCCACGAACCGAGCAGTATGCCGATGATCACGCCGTGATTGTTGATGGCTTCGAGCATATACTGCGAACAGGTAGGGCGGTAAAGGCACGTCTTTTTGGAAAAATACTTCTGATAAAAGACGATGGCGTGCATGAGGAGCATCTTGATGTACGGCCTGAACACATACCTTCTCATATTTTTGAAAAATTTTCTGACAGCCTGCCTGCTCATCGCAAAAGCCCCTCTTTCGAAAGCGCTCTTTTCAGGCTCCCTTCAAACTTTTCAAGCGAATAAACTTCCGCCTGTTTTGGTATGAGTATGAACGCGCCGCTCTTTGCAATGTCTTTTTCCACGGCGCGGAAGGCTTCGCGCAGCAGCCGCTTGATGCGGTTGCGCTTTACGCTTTTACCGTGCTTTTTGCTCACGCATAAACCCATCTGCGTCCGCTTTGCGGGCAGATACAGTACAATTAAAGCAGGGGAAAAAAGTTTTTTTCCCCTTGCAAACAATTTCTGAAAATCGCTGTTTTTCTTTAATCTCGTAAACAAGACGCACCTTCTATGCGGCTTTATCAGGCAGAAAGTTTCTTTCTGCCCTTATCTCTCCTTCTCTTCAAAGTCTTCCTTCCGCCCTGCGTCTTCATTCTCTTGCGGAAACCGTGCACTTTGCTTCTCTGCCTCTTTTTCGGCTGGTATGTTCTTTTCATTTTGACGATTATTCTCCTATTTTAATATGGTTCGCCCTGTATTATACATAAAAAATATCGCGCCTGTCAACCGTTTTTATGCCGATGTGCGCACGGGAAGTATCAAATACAGGAAAGATTCTCCCTCCGCAGGAACCACCACGCAGGGCGAAACCGCCCCGTTGAAGCAGATCCTCACCGTTTCGTCCGTCACGGCGGAAAGGCAGTCGCCTATATATTTGCTGTTGAGCGCGATGGTAACGTCTTTCCCCTCCAAAAGAACGGGCACGCTCTCGTCCACACGCCCGATCGCCGTGTTCGACGTGATCGCCATGCTCGACTCTTTCACGTCGAAGGTGAGTATGCTGTTCTTATCCGTCCTCGCAAGCACGGACGCACGGTCTACGCTCTCTTTCAAAAGGTCTTTGCCGATGACCGCCTCGCTCGCAAAACTTTTCGGTATGATGTTGGAAACGTTTATAAATTCGCCTTCATACAGCCTGCTCGTCAAAACGGTGTCTTCTATTCTCACGAGCATCATGTTTTTCTGCACATAAATTTGCAATTCTTCCTCTTCGGCGGAAATCATCCTTCCGATCTCGTTGAGCGTCCTTGCGGGGCAGATGATCTTGATGTCGCCGCTGGTGGAAGTGATGTTCTTGCGCGCGATCGCCATGCGGTACCCGTCCAGAGCGGTAAAAGTTACGATCCCTTCCTTCGCCTCGATCAGGCATCCTTTCAGCACGGGGCGGGAATCGTCCTGCGCGCAGCAGAAAGTCGTTTTCGCGATCAGATCTTTCAGTTCCTTTGCGGGCAGGGAAAAGCGGCTTTCGTCTATGTTCATGTCCAACGCGGGAAAATCTTCCGCGGCAAGCACTTGTATGCTGCTTTCCGAATCGCCGTACTTGATATTCAGCTTGTCCCCCTCGCAGCCGAGGCAGATCTGCGCGTTTTCGAGTTTTTTTATAAAGTCGGAAAAGTACTTTCCGGGCACGCACACCGCGCCCTCTTCGAGCACTTCCGCCTTTATTTTCCTTTCAATGGCTATCTCCCCGTCCGTTGCGAGCAGGGTAAGCACGTCGTTTTCCGCAGACAGCTTGATGCATTCGAGTATCGGGTTGGTCGTTTTCGTACTGCATGCCTTTACCGTCTTCATGACCGCGTCCGACAGCTCTATTCCTTCGCATATGATCTTCATAATGATCCTCCGAAAAATACCGTTCCCCCTTTGCGGGAAGATATTTATTTAAATTTTTATTTTAAATGATATGAATAATAATAAGAGGTGTGCATTTGTGGAAAAAGGGAAACCGCTCTTCCCGTTGCATAACATTATATAGAAAAAGCGGGCAAAAAGCAAGCAAAAGGGGGGATAAAAAGGGGAAGAAGGCGGTGGAATTTTTTGTTGAAAACAGGGAGAGAAAATGTGGAAAAAGGGGACAGCTGTGGATAAAAAACAGAAGTAAAAAAAAAGGAGAGGAAAGAAAAAAGAAACAGAAAGGCTGTTTGTGAGAGTTATACACAAATATTTACACATTGTGGAAGAATAATTTCTTCACAAGTGTATAAAAGTGCGGGCGGGAACGTTGAAAAAAAAGGAGGAATGTGGTATAATCGTGGCATGGAATTCGAAAAGTACGAACGCATACTGCAGGAGGGAGAAAAAGGGGAAAAGTTTTCTCTTTTTTATGACCTGCTCTGCGAATACAACAAAAAATATAACCTCACCCGCATCACGGACGAGGAAGATTGCCGCATAAAACACTTTTTGGACAGCCTTTGCGGAGAAAAATATTTTCCTCTGCACGCGCGCGTGTTCGAAGTTGGCTCGGGCGCGGGGTTCCCTTCCGTTCCGCTGATGATAGCCCGCCCCGACCTTTCCTTTGTTTTAGCGGAATCGGTGGGAAAAAAGTGCGCGTTTCTGGAAGAGGCGGTGCGCGCGCTCGCTCTGAATGCGCGCGTGTTGAACGCGCGCGCGGAAGATGCCTCCAAAAAGGCGGAGTATCGTGAAAAATTCGACGTCTGCTGCGCGCGCGCCGTGGCGCGGCTGAATACCCTTGCGGAATACTGCCTGCCCTTCGTAAGGGTGGGCGGCGTGTTTATAGCGTATAAAGGCAGGGCGGAGGAAGAGCTGAAAGAGGCGGAAAACGCGATAAAAGTGCTCGGCGGGCAGCTTTTGCGTGCGGAAACGTACGAACTGCCGCAGGATGCCGGCGAAAGGACGCTCGTTATAGTCAAAAAAGTGCGCCCCACGCCCGCCGCTTATCCGCGCGGCAGGGGGAAGGAAAGGAGCAAACCGCTGTGAAGTGCGCATTGACGGGGCACCGCGTTTTAGAAAAAAGTTTTTCCCGCGCGGCGCTCGAAGAACAGCTGCGCGCGCTTGTCGAAAGGGGAGCGGATACCTTTTATTGCGGCATGGCGCTCGGGTTCGACCTTATCTGCTGCGAAGTGCTCGTTTCTTTGAAAAAAGAAATGCCCTTGAAACTTATCGCCTGCATCCCCTGTAAAAATCAGAGCGAAAGATACCCTTACGAGGCGCGCCGCCTGTACGAAGAACTGCTGCAAGAGTGCGACGAAACGGCGATCCTTCACGAAAGGTACGAGGAGGGGTGCATGTTCGAGCGCAACCGCTACATGGTTGACCGCTGCGACGTTTTGTTCGCCTATATGTACGCGAAGCGCGGCGGAACTTATTACACAGTGAGTTATGCGGAAAAAAAGAGAAAAGAGATCGTTTATTTTGTAAAATGAGCCACGCCTGAACGGCGCGGCTTTTTTAAATATAAAAATTTTATGATTCTGTCATGAAATGCTTGACAAATCAACAAAGAAGTATTAAAATATCAGACGTTAACCAAGGTTAATAAATTAAAAAAGAGATCACATAGAAAAAGGCGGGCAAAGCCGCCGAAAAAACGGGAGGTAAAAAGTTATGCCGTTGCCGATCGCGCCCGCGGGAGAAGAACTTACCGTCAAAAAGATACTTGCGGACGAAAAGAACAAAAGGCATTTTGAAAATTTGGGGATCACTATCGGCGCAACGCTGTCGGTTTTGTCGGCAGTGGGGGGGAACGTCATCATCAAGGTCAAAGAAGGGCGCCTTGCGCTTGACAGGTCGCTTGCGATGAAGATACTCGTATAAAAAAGAGGTTTTTACGAATTTGTAAAAAAAAGCGTTTTTTTGAGAGCCGGTTTTTCGGTACAGGAAAAAGGCGTCTTTTTGCCGTTTTGAATTTTAAAAGGAGGATATATGGAAAAACATCTGAATGAATTTGCCGTCGGTGAGCAAGGCGTCGTCAAGCGAATCGAAGGCGAAGGAAAGATCAGGCGCAGGCTGTTCGACATGGGCGTCACGCCCGGGGCGGAAATCACGCTCAGAAAATTGGCGCCGCTCGGCGATCCCGTGGAAGTAAACCTGCGCGGCTACGAGCTTTCGCTGCGAAAGAGCGAGGCTTCCTGCGTCGTCATGGAGGTGAAAAATGCTTAAATTCGCGCTTGCTGGCAACCCGAATTCGGGTAAAACCACCCTGTTCAACTCCCTTACGGGCAGTACGGCGCACGTCGGCAACTGGCCGGGCGTAACGGTGGACAAAAAAGAGGGCGTCTATAAAAAACTCAGCGTGCCCGTATCCATCGTAGACCTTCCGGGCATATATTCCCTTTCCCCGTACACCCCCGAAGAGGTCATTTCCCGCAATTTCATCCTCGACGAAAAGCCCGACTGCGTCATCAACATCGTAGACGCGACCAACCTCGAAAGGAACCTCTACCTCACCACGCAGATCATGGAGATAGACGTGCCCATGGTCATCGCGCTCAACATGATAGACGTGGTGAAAAAGAGCGGCGGCAGAATAGACGCGAAGAGCCTCGAAAACCGTATAGGCATACCCGTCGTAGAGATCTCCGCTCTCAGGGACGAGGGCATCAAAGAGCTGATGGAGCGCGCGTTCGCCGCGGCGCAGAAAAAGAGGGAAGGTTCGACCGTCCTCAAAAATTCCCGTCTTTCGCACGTCATCAACGACGTGAAGATCGCTTTGAAGGGCAAAGGCGTGGAAAATCCGCTTTTTCATGCGGTAAAACTTGCCGAAGGCGACGAATTGGAAGTGAAGGCGCATCCCGACGAGATGCAGATGGTCGAGGACTTCAAAAAGCAGTTCAAAGACGACGTTTTCGAAGGGGACTTCGAGGCGATGGTCGCCGATGCGCGCTATAAATACATATCCGCAAACTTTTCGCAGGCGGTAACGAGCGCCGAAAAGAAGGAAACGCTCACCAAATCCGACAAGGCGGACAGGGTTCTCACGCACAGGATATGGGGCATACCTATATTTATAGTCATACTGTTTGCTATCTTCCATCTGACTTTCGGCGAGGACCTTCTCTATCTCAACGCGATATTCGGCTTCGCGAAGGACATTTCTACCGGCAACGAAGTGCTCGACGCGTTTGTAGCCGTGTTTTACAGTTCCGCGGGCATCTCTACGCCCGGCGCCATACTGTTCAATTTGATGGGCTTTATCACCGATCAATTGGGCGGGCTGATCGCCACGGGGCTTGAAAACGCGGGCGCGGCGGTCTGGGCGCAAGGGCTCGTGAACGACGGTATTTGGGGCGGCGTCGCAGGCGTTCTCTCCTTCGTGCCGCAGATACTCGTGTTGTTCCTCTTCATCTCCATTTTGGAAGATTCCGGTTACATGGCGCGCGTCGCGTTCATTCTCGACAGGGCGTTCAGAAAATTCGGGCTTTCGGGCAGGGCGTTCATCCCCATGATCATGGGCTTCGGCTGTTCGGTGCCCGCGGCGGTCAACACCCGCACGCTCGCCGACGATAAAGAGCGCATCATGACCAACCGCGTCATACCCTTCTTTACCTGCGGCGCAAAGGCACCCATCCTCGCCGCCGTGTGCGGCGGCATCGCGGCGCACTTCACGAATATACCCGTCAGCGCAGACCTTCTCGTGTTCTTCCTGTACCTGTTCGGCATGGTCATGGCGGTGCTCATGGTCATGTTCATGCGCCAAACGTCCATGCGCGGGGAAGTGGCTCCCTTCATCATGGAGCTGCCCGCCTACCACGTGCCGCAGCTGCGCAACCTGATGGCGCACCTGTGGGATAAACTCAAACATTACATCAAAAAGGCTTTCACCATCATTTTGGCGTCTTCCATCGTCATTTGGTTCCTTTCCAACTTCAATTGGGAGTGGGAATGCCTCACGGTCGCGGAAGATGAGATCAGCCGCATGAACGAGAGCATCCTGCACGATATAGGCACCTTCTTTATGTGGATATGCACGCCGATGGGCTTCGGGCTGCAGCTCGGTCAGTACGGCTGGGTATTCGTCGTGGCGGCGGTCACGGGGCTGATCGCAAAGGAAAACGTCATTTCCACCTTCTATGTTCTTGCGGGCGCAATCGGCGTGGGCGTGCTCGGCGTCGCGGGGGAAGACGGTGAAAGCGGAATCGGCGTCATCGCGGCGTTCCTCGCCTCGGAAGAGGTAGGCATAACGTGGCAGGGGCTGATCGCCTTCTGCGTGTTCAATATGCTCACCGTGCCCTGCTTTGCGGCGGCGGCAACGGTCAAGGCGGAACTTCCCAAAGGCAAATTCCGCTGGACGCTCGCCTTCTGGCTGCTCACCTCTTATCTGACCTCTACGGCGATCTACCTCATGTTCACATGGTGGTGGACGGCGTTCATCGTCGCGGCGCTCATCGCGCTGGTGGTCGCGTACTTTGTTCTGCGCAATAAGGGAAAGATCAATTTGAGTTTCAGAAAAAAGAACAAAGCCGCAAGGGAATAAAAAAATGCCGCCGTCCGAAAAGGGCGGCGGAAAGGAAAAAAATATGTTTGCAAATCTTTTATCCGCGGCGGGGACCGCCGTATCGGTGGCGATCGCCGTCGCAGCGGTCGGCATCGTTGTCCTGACGGTAGTCCTTCACTTTGTCAGAAAAAAGAAGGGCAAAACGGGCTGCGGGTGCGACTGCTCCGGCTGTGCGGGCTGTTCCGCCTGCCATACCGATGCGCAAAAGAAGGATAAATAAGCGCGGCAGGCGCGCATGATCTCGTTTATACGATCTGTGATCTCTGAATAACATAACCTCAAAGAAATCCCCCGAACGTGAACGTTCGGGGGATTTCTTGCTTTTGCGGCAAAACAGACCGTTTCAGTTTATCTGCAAAAACAGCGCTTTCAGATAGTTTGTCTCTTCCGCGGCGATAAGCGCGGGATGGTCGGGCGCCTGCACCTTTACTTCCAGGCACTTCACCCGCCGCCCGCTCGCGCGCGCGGCTTCCGCCACGGCGCGCTCGAACAGGGGCAGCGTCATGTAATGCGAACAGGAACAGGTCAAAAGGTACCCGCCCGCCTTTACGAGTTTCATCGCGTTCAGGTTCACGTCGCGGTAGCCGCGCGCCGCGTCCTTCACTTCCGCCGCGCTCTTGCAAAAAGCGGGCGGATCGAGAATGACGAAATCGAAAGTTTTACCCTCTTTGCGGAAGGTGCGCAGCGCCTCGAAGGCGTCCGCGCAGAGGGTGTCGATGTTGGAAAAACCGTTCAGCGCGGCGTTTTCGCGCACGTTTTGCAGGGCAAATTCGGAAATGTCCACCGCCGTTACAGACTGCGCGCGCGTCGCCGCGTTCAGGGAAAAGCCGCCGCTGTTGCAAAAACAGTCCAGAACTTCTCCGCCCGCATACCTGCGGCAGGCAAACCTGTTCTCCTTTTGGTCGAGGAAGTATCCCGTCTTCTGCCCGCGCTTTACGTCCACCGCCATTTTTATGCCGTTTTCTTCTATGATGGCTTTGTCGGGCACGTCGCCGAAGAGGGTTTTGTTTTCGAGCGGCAGTCCCTCTTTCTGCCGCACCGCCGCGTCGCCGCGCATATAAATGCCCTTGGGCGAGAACAGTTCGCACAGGCATTCGGCGATCATGTCTTTGCGCAGATCCACCCCGAAGGAAAGGCATTCCATGACGAATATATCCCCGTAGCGGTCTATGATGAGCGCGGGCAGGTCGTCCGCTTCGGCAAATACCATGCGGTAGCACTCGTCGGCGATGAGTTTTTTCCGCGCCGCGTCCGCCGCGGCGATGCGCTTTAAGTACAGAGCCTTGCCGTCCTCTTCGTTTCCGCGGATAAAGATGCGCACGAGTATTTTGGAAAGGTGGTTTATGTAACCTTTTCCGATGAACCTGCCGTCACTGCTCCGCACTTCCGCGAGCGAGCCGTTTTTGTCTTTTCCTTCGATTCTCTGCACCTCGTTGGCGTACACCCAACTGTGGCCGCCGAGCAGGCGCTTTTCTTCACCCTTTTTCAGATAGAGCGTATAGGGCATTTTTTTCTCCGAAAGCATTTTTTCCGATTATAACAGAAAAAACGACGAAAAGCAACCGCCTGCGCGGCAAGTTGCTCAGCCGGGGAACAGGGGCTTGACAAAGCCGTATATTTTCTGTAAAATTGTACCAATGAGAAAAAAGGGGAAACGGATGCCGCCCCGCGGCATATTTTATGTGCGGCGGGGAATAGAATAGTTATATTCGGGGGCGAGGGATGCTTGCGGAAGACATAAAAAATTATACGGTGAAACAGCTCGAGGAGCTTGCCGGGGAAATAAGAAAAAACATTGTGGAAAACGTCAGAGGGTGCGGGGGGCATCTCGCGTCCAACCTCGGCGCGGTCGAGCTGACGCTCGCCCTGCATAAGGTGTTCGACTTTCCTTCCGACAAGCTGATCTTCGACGTGGGGCACCAAAGTTATGTGCACAAACTGCTCACGGGAAGAGATCTTTCCCTCCTTCGCCAAAAGGGGGGCGTGAGCGGATTTCCCGATCCCGAAGAGAGCGGGTACGATCCCTTTGTTGCGGGGCACAGCGGCACGTCGATAGGGCTCGGGATAGGTTACTGCGCCGCGCGTGACGCCGCGGGGAGAAGCGAAAAGGTCGTCTGTTTCGTCGGCGACGCCTCCCTCGGCAACGGCACAGCGCTGGAAAGCATTTTCTCTTCCGAACAGAAGCCGAAAAACTTCGTCGTCGTGCTCAACGACAACGGAATGTCCATCGACAAGAACAATTCCGCCTTTTTCAAGGCGATCTCCAAGGCGACCGCCAAAAAGCGGTACCGTAAAATGAACACCTTTATTTCGCGCACGTTCAAGGAAACGAGCGCGTTCGGCAAGTATCTGCGCAAAGTCAAATACAGCGTCAAGGGCTGGCTGAACAAAAATTACTTTTTCGAGCGGTGCGGCTTCAAATACGTCGGCCCCGTGAACGGGCACGACCTTTCCGAGCTTTGCGCCGTTTTGGAAAATATACGCGCCATAGACGAGCCCGTGCTCCTGCATGCCGTTACGCAAAAGGGCAGGGGGTATGCCGCCGCGGAAGACGATCCCGCCCGCTATCACGGCGTGGCGAAGGGGTTCGGCGGCAGTGAAAACGCCTTTTCTGCGGCGCTCGGCGGCATCATGCTCGAAAGGGCGGAAAAGGATGAGCGCCTCGTGGCGGTTACCGCGGCGATGACGGACGGCGTGGGGCTTTCCGAGTTTGCGGAAAAATACCCTTCCCGCGTGTACGATGCGGGCATCTGCGAAAGTTTTGCCGTAACGATGGCGGCGGGCATGGCAAAGGGCGGTTTGCGCCCCGTCGTGTGCCTGTATTCCACCTTTTTGCAGAGAGCTTACGACCAGATCGTGCAGGATGTGTGCATATCTTCCCTTCCCGTCATTTTCTGCGTGGACAGGGCGGGGCTTTCCGGTTCGGACGGAAAGACGCATCAGGGGCTTTTCGACCTTTCTCTGCTGCGAAACATCCCCAACCTCAGCGTATATGCGCCCAAAGACTGCCGCGAATTTGCGGAAATTTTCGACTATGCGTATGCGAAGGGCACGCCCGCGGCGATACGCTACCCGAACGGCGCCGCGCCCGAGCTCGGCGGCACATGCCCCGTAAGCGAGGCGCTTTGGGAAGTCCTATCAAAGGGGGAAGAAACGGTGGTCCTCGCGTGCGGCGCGCGCGCCGTGACAAGGGCGATGCAAGCGAAAAAACTCGCCGGCGCCGACGCGGAGATCGTCAACTGCCGCACGGTAAAGCCGCTCGATGAGGCGTATCTCCGCAAAGTATCAAAAAGGCGGCTCATTTCCTTCGAAGAGGGGTACGCGGAAGGCGGATTCGGTTCCGCCGTCGCCGAATTTTACGCGCGGGAAGGTATACCCGTCCGCCTGCGCATTCTCGGCGCGGACGACGTGTTCGTGCCGCACGCAACCGCCGAAGAGCAGGCGGAAAGCCTGCATCTGAGCGCAAAAGACCTCGCCGAAGCCCTCGGCAAACAGGAGTAGACAATGGAAGAAGAGGAAAAAAAAGAGAGCGCTTCCGCGCCCGAAATAGAGGACGCCGCGCAGGCGGTGCCCGTCTTAAACGGAGAGAGCACCGATAACGCAGCCCCCGAAAGCGGGGAAGGCGCGCCGCGGGAAGAGGAGCGCGTCACTGCGGAGAGCTTAAAGTATAAAAACGGGAAAGAGGTGGCAAAGAGCGGCGTTTTGGGCGTCTTTATAGGGCTTGCGGTCATTGTGCCGGGCATCAGCGGCTCTACCGTCGCCATCATATTCAAGCTGTACTGCAAACTGCTGTTCGCCATCGGCAGCATATTCAAAAAATTCAAAAAGTGCGCCGCCTTCCTGCTGCCCGTCGTCATCGGGCTCGCCGTCGGGTTCGTGGCGGGGTTCTTTGCCATACAGCGCGTGCTCGACGTCGCGCCCTTCACCGTCATCGGGCTGTTTGCGGGGCTGATGCTCGGCGCTTTTCCCGCCGTGAAGGACGAGATCAAGGGGGAAAAGAAGAGCGCGGGGCGGGTTTTGCTGTTTGTTTTGGGGCTTGCGGTGCCCGTCGCGATCAGCCTTATTTCCTCGCTGTGCGTATCCGGCTCGCATTCGCTTGAAAATTTGCAGTGGTACCACTACGTTTTGTTCCTCATTCTCGGGTACATCGTCGCCGTCACGCAGATCGTTCCGGGGCTTTCCGCAACGGCGCTTTTGATGGTGTTCGGCTACTTCACCCCGCTGATGGATTCGGTGCATCTTACCTATTGGCGGGAAAATCCGCAGATATTTTTGGTGTACCTTTGCCTTGTGATAGGCTTTGCGGCGGGGCTTATAACCTTTTCCAAAGTCCTCGACAAAATATTCGAAAAGAAGAAAAAGCCCGCCTTTTTCCTCATCACCGGGCTTTCTCTCGGCTCGGTCGTGACCATGTTTTTCAATCCGGACGTATACGCGGTATATAAAAGCTGGGCGGCGGGTACGCCGTTCGCGCTCGACCTTTCGCTCGGGCTGGCGCTCTTTGCCGCGGGGCTCGCGGCGGCGTATCTGTTCGTAAGGTACGAGCGGAAAAAAAGATAAACGGCAAACGCAAAAATACGGGCTCCCCTTTGCAGGGGAGCTTTTTTTCGTTCAAAAAACCGTTCACATAAAAAATTTTTCCGCGCGCAATATATATTTTGAAAGTAAACAGCATTTTCCGCGCCGTTATTTATTACAACTTTATGACAATTTCCGCGAAAATTTTATACAATTCATTTGTATACTGTAAGCACAAAGATTGAAGGAGAAAAAAGCAAAATGAAGAAGGTTCTTTTGGCAATTCTGTCGCTTGTAATGGCTTGCGGCATAGGTATTGCGGCAGTCGGCTGCGCAGACAACACATCGAGCGACGCAACCGGCACGATCATCGTTGTCAGCCGCGAAGACGGTTCCGGCACGCGCAGCGCGTTCATAGAACTTACGGGCATCGAAACGGATGAAGACGGAGACAGGACGATTTCGAGCGCGATGATCACCAACAGCACGAACATGGTCCTCACCACGGTTGCGGATGCCGTCAATGCGATCGGTTATGTATCCATGGGTTCTTTGAACGATCAGGTCAAAGCGCTCAGCGTAGACGGGGTAGCCGCCACGGCGGATAACGTTCTTGCGGGAACGTATAAGCTCGCAAGACCTTTCAATATCGCATACAAGACCGGTACCACCAATGAGATCAGGGACGATTTCATTAAATATATCTACAGCGACCAAGGTCAGGCGATCGTAACGCAGGAAAATTATATCGCCATTCCCGAAGGGGACGATCAGCGCACGGGCAGCTATACTTCCCCCGGCAATCTTTCCGGTTCCATCACGGTCGGCGGTTCTTCCTCTGTTTCCCCTTTGATGGAAAAGCTCATCGAGGCGTATGAAGCGCTGAACTCCGGCGTGACCATCAACCTGCAGACGAGCGACTCTACCGCCGGTATGTCGGGCGCGGCAGAAGGTACCTTTGATATCGGTATGGCGTCCCGCGATCTGAGAGAGACCGAGCTTGCAAACCTCACCGGCATGGCGATCGCGCAGGACGGTATCGCCGTCGTCGTGAACCCGAGCAACTCTCTTTCCGATATCGAAATGACGATGATCTGCAACATCTATATCGGGCAGGTCACCACATGGGAACAGGTCAAGGGCGAAAGCGCCGAATGATCGAGACGAGATACATTCACTTGAATAAGGTAAAGGCGGGGCTTTTTTAAGACCCGCTTTCGCCGCGTTAAGGAGAAGAAATGACGGAAGAAGTTTTACAAGACGGCAAAGAGATAAAGAGGCAGATAAAAGTAGATCCGAAAGAGCTGATCATGAAGATCGTGTTCATCATTGCGGCGGTCGTGTTCATCGCGGCGGTCGTAACGATCTGCGTTTTTATCTTCGTTCAGGCGGTCCCCGCGCTCAAAGAGATAGGTCTTTTCAATTTTCTGTTTTCATCCGAATGGGATCCCGACGTAGAAGGTACGGGCGGCGGGAGCTACGGCATCGCCACGATGATCGTCGGTTCTATTTATATTACGGCGGGCGCGCTGATCGTGGGCGTTCCCATAGGGTTCCTTACGGCGGTTTTTATGGCGCGCTACTGCCCGAGGCCGCTGTATAAAGTGATGAAGCCGATGACCAATATACTTGCGGGCATCCCGTCTATCGTATACGGCTATTTCGGCGTGCGCGTCATCGTGCCCTTCATCAGGGATACGTTCGGCGGATACGGTTATTCCATTCTGTCCGCTTCCCTCGTGCTCGGCATCATGATTTTGCCCACCATCATCAGCGTATCCGAAAACGCCATACGCGCGGTGCCGAAGAGCTATTACGAGGGCGCTCTCGCGCTCGGCGCCACCAAAGAGAGGGCGATCTTCCGCACCGAAGTGCCTGCCGCAAAGTCCGGCATCGTAACATCCATTATTTTGGGGCTCGGCCGCGTGATCGGCGAAACGATGGCGGTCGTCATGCTGTGCGGCAACCAGACGGAATTTCCCGATTCCATTCTCGACGGCGTGCGCACGATGACGGCGAATATCGTTCTCGAACTCGGCTATGCGGAAGGGCTGCACAGGGGTGCGCTCATCGCTACGGCGGCGGTGCTGTTCGTGTTCATCCTCATCATAACGCTGCTGGTATCGCTCATCCGCAAAAAGGCGAAATAAGGAGATGCATATATGACAGAAACAGTCCTCATCGGGCAGGAGCCCGAATTACAGCCGGAAGTAGACGTATCGAAGATCGTACCGATAAACAGGCAGTCTTTCGGCGATAAGCTGAGAGCATATGCGAAAAAACCCTTTTCGATGATATTGATGCTGCTCGTAATGCTTGCCGCGTTGGTCACGGCTGCGATCGTCATCTTTATCGTCGTGTATACCCTCGCTCAGGGCATTCCCAATTTAAAGGGGGCCCTCTTCGCATGGAATTACAATTCGGACAACGTATCTATGACTTACGCCATCATAAACACGCTGTTCCTTGCAGGCATGACGATCGTCATCGCCGCGCCGATCGGCGTGTTCGCGGCGATCTTCATGGTCGAATATGCAAAGTCGACGAATATATTCGTCAAGATCGTGCGCATGGCGGCGGAAACGCTTTCGGGCATCCCGTCCATCGTGTTCGGCATCTTCGGCATGATATTCTTCGTCGGCGTGCTCGGCTGGGGTTACAGCATGCTTGCGGGTATCTTTACGATGGTGCTCATGACGCTGCCGCTCATCATGCGCACAACGGAAGAGGCGCTGCTCGCCGTGCCCGATTCCTTCCGCGAAGGAAGTTTCGCGCTGGGCGCGGGTAAGCTCAGAACGATATTCGTCATCATTCTTCCCTCGGCAATGTCCGGCATCATATCCGGCATCATCCTTGCGATAGGGCGCGTGGTCGGCGAAACGGCGGCGCTCATTTATACGGGCGGCTCGTCGCGCAGGCTGGCGGGCGGTTTCATGCAGAGCGGCGCGACGCTTGCGATCCATATGTATCTGCTCGCAAACGAAGGTCTGCACGTCGGCGAAGCGTGGGCGACGGCTGTCGTGCTCATCGTGCTCGTCGTCGTCATCAACGGCTTGGCGGAATTTGTGGGCAACAAACTGAAAAAGGAGTACTAAACGGTGGAAAATATAAATACCATAGAAAGGGCGGATAAGTTCAACGTAAATGATCTGAACCTGTATTACGGCAAATTTCACGCCCTGAAAGGCATCTCCATGGACATCAAGGAAAAGGAGATCACCGCGTTCATCGGCCCTTCCGGCTGCGGCAAATCCACTTTCCTGAAAACCCTGAACCGCATGAACGACCTCATTCCCGACTGTAAAATAACGGGCGAGGTGCTCATCGACGGGGAAGATCTGTACGGCAAGGTAGACATCAACGTGCTCCGCAAAAGGGTGGGCATGGTGTTCCAGAAACCCAATCCCTTCCCCATGAGCGTGTACGACAATATCGCCTACGGGCCCAAAACGCACGGCATCCGCAAAAAGAGCCAGCTCGACGAGATCGTGGAGCGCTCGCTGCAGCAGGCTGCCATTTGGGACGAACTCAAAGACAGGCTGAAAAAATCCGCGCTCGGGCTTTCGGGCGGGCAGCAGCAGCGCCTGTGCATCGCAAGGGCGCTCGCCGTCGAACCCGAGGTCATCCTCATGGACGAGCCGACCAGCGCGCTCGATCCTATTTCCACATCGAAAATAGAGGACCTCGCGCAGGAACTCAAAGACAAATACACCATCGTCATCGTAACGCACAATATGCAGCAGGCGGCGCGTATTTCCGACAAAACGGCGTTCTTCCTGCTCGGCGACCTCATCGAATACGGCGTAACGGACGACCTTTTCAACCGCCCCAAGGATAAAAGGACGGAAGACTATATCACAGGGAGATTCGGCTGATATGACGAGGAAACAATTCGACGAACAGCTCAACGAGCTGAAAGAACTGCTCATCGAAATGGGCAATTTGAACTGCAAGGCGATAGACGACGCCGTAGGCGCGCTGGAAAGGCAGGACACCGACCTTGCGAGAAAGACCAAAGCGGTCGAAACGCAGGTCGACGAAATGGAAATGCGCATCGAGCGCCTTTGCCTGAAGATCATTTTGAAGCAGCAGCCCGTCGCGAGCGACCTTTTGTTCGTTACCAGCGCGATGAAGATGATAACGGATATGGAACGCATCGCCGATCAGGCGGTGGATATATCCGATCTGGTCATCAAAATGAGCACGCTGCCCTATGCCGAACACCTTACCGAGGTTTCCGACATGGCGGAAAAGGTGCGCGATATGGTCAAAAAGGTAGTGGAGGCGTTCGTGGAGCTCAGCTGCGACAAGGCGAAGGAAGTCTGCCGCGCAGACGACGCTGTAGACGATCTTTTTGAAGTCATCAAGGGCAAGGTAACGGGCGTCGTGCATAAAGATATAGACGAAGACGCGAACGGCGAACAGGCGCTCGATCTTCTGATGATCGCAAAGTATTTGGAAAAGATAGGCGACCACGCGTCCAACATAGCCGAATGGGTGATCTTTTCGGTAACGGGCGAGCATAAAAAGCTGAACTGAGGATCTGCAAAAAAGCGGGCATCCGAACGGTCCGCAGATATTTTGAAAAACCGAATGCGCCGCGCAATGTGCGCGGCGCTGTCATTTCGGCGCTTTTTCGGTCGGATAAGGCAAAATTATTAAGATAATACATTGTTTCCCGTGGAGCGCAAAACTCAAATATTTTGCGCCGCTCTGTAAAACGGAATTATGCCGAGAAAAATATGATAAAATAAAGTAATTCCCCGCCGCGGAACGCGGCGGGGATGTTTCATATTTCGATTCAGGTGATTTGATGCAAGCGGACGGGCAAAGCAAACGCCGCCGCGGCAAAATGCAGACGGGCGGAGATCAGATCTTTTTGGTCATCCGTATGTGCGGCACGCCCTCTTCTGGAAAAACTTCGCCCTCGGCTGAAAAGCCGCACTTTTCGTAAAAGCCCCGTGCGCGCACCTGCGCGGAAAGGGTAAGGGCGGCGGCGCCGCTCTGCCGGGCGCACTCTTCCGCCGCCTGCAATACATATCGCCCCAACCCCTGCGAACGGTATTCGCGCAGAACGGCGATGCGCCCCAAAGCGTAAACGCCTGCGGTTTCCGTCTGAAAAAATCGGCAGCAAGCCGCGGGCTTTCCGTCCTTATAAAAACAGAGGTGGAAGCAATGTTCGTCCTGCCCGTCAAACTCGCGTTCGAAGCCCTGTTCTTCCACGAACACCTTTTCGCGGATGCGGCGGCAGTCTTGCGTGAGAGTTTCCGTTTTTATATAGGGCAACAGCGCCGTTTTGCCGCGCACCGTGTCCGCGATGCGCTCTGCCGCGCCTTCGGGGGAAAGACGGCTCGTATCTATTTTATAAGAGAGCATCCCGCCGTAATGCGCCGCGCGCTCTCTGCTCCGCTCCGTAACGCCTTCGCTGCGCCTGCCTGCGGCAATGTCCGCCGAAAGCCGCGCTTTCAGCGCTTGTTCATCGCAGGTGAGCGTGAACAGAAAAAAGCGGCATTTGTGCGCGGGGATGCGTGAAAGCAAGTCTTTTACGATGCTCTCTTCGTGCATCACCCAACAGAACAGGATGTTTTCGAACAGCCCGCTCTCTATAAAGCCCGCAAGCGACGCGGCGATGTTGGAAAGCACCATCTCTTTCGAGCGCCCGTTCACGGTAAAGGGATTCATGTCCCAAAAGTTGTCGCCGTCGGCAAACACGCAGGGCGGCATATGTTTTTGCAGTGCGCGCGAAATGGTCGTTTTGCCCGCGCCCATCGTGCCGTTTATAAAAATAAGGTTCATTTTTCTTCTCCCGAAAAAAAGTATACCGCAAACCGGGCGCAAAGTAAAGCGCCGCGCGCCTTTTTTTGCCCGCCGTAAACAAGAAGAAGGTTCCCCGCATACTATGGAATGATTTTGATTTTCCGCGCCCTGCGGAAAAAAGCGGAGGGAACATGGGGAATTTATTCGGAACGGACGGCATCCGCGGCGTGGCGGGGGAAGAACTTACCTCGCGCACCGCATTCGCGTTGGGCAACGCCCTTTCCCGCATGAAACAGGCGCCGAAGGTGGTTTTGGGGCAGGATACGCGCGTGTCTTCGGATATGCTCGCGCTCGCGCTTGCGGCGGGCGTAACGTCGGGCGGAGGCGAGGTTCTTTGGGGCGGCGTGCTGCCTACCGCGGCGGTTTCGCACTTCGTGCTCGAAAGGCGCGCCGATTTCGGCGTGGTGGTGAGCGCGTCGCACAACCCCGCAAAATACAACGGGCTGAAAGTGTTCGGCGATGACGGCAGAAAGCTCCCCGAAAAGCAGGAAAAGCGCGCCGAGCACTTTATGGGCGAATACTCCTTCGCTGGGCCGCTGTCGATGGGCAGGATGCGCCCGCTCGGCGGGGAAGAGGCGTACTGCGCCTGCCTCGCGGGGTGCTGTTCCCGTTCGCTGAAAGGCAAAAAATTCGTGCTCGACTGCGCCAACGGCGCGGCGGGCAGGATCGCGCCCGAGGTTTTTGCGCGCCTGGGTGCGGAAGTGGTCGCATCGGGCACCAACCGCGGCGGGCTTGACGTGAACGAGGGCTGCGGCGCGCTGCATCCCGAACGGATCCGCGCGATGACGCTCGAATCGGGCGCGGACGCGGGGTTTGCCTACGACGGCGACGCGGACCGCCTGATCGCCTGCGACGAAAGGGGGAACATCGTAGACGGCGACAAGATACTTTGCATCTTCGCGGCGAAAATGCAGGAGGAAGGAAAACTGCGCGAGCCGGTCGTCGTGGGCACGGCGCATACCAACATGGGGGCGGAAAACTTCCTGAAAAAGCTGAACATCCGCCTCATCCGCACGGACATCGGCGACAAATACGTTTCCGACGCGATGCAAAAGAGCGGCGCGCAGGTGGGCGGCGAACAGTCGGGGCACATCATTTTGTCCGACTACGCCGTCACGGGCGACGGTATCCTTACGTCGGTAAAGCTCGCCGAGCTGATCGCGGAAAAGCGGCTTTCCCGCTTGGCGGATATAAAACTTCTGCCCCAATACAACGGCAGCGTGAAGGTCAAAGACAAGGTGCGCGTGCTCGGCGACGAGCGCATCCGCGAAGTCATCGACGGCGCGAGAAGGGGCGTTGCCCGTCTGGTAGTGCGCGCGTCGGGTACCGAACCCGTGGTGCGCATCTTTGCGGAGGCGGAAAGCATGAAGCAGGCAAAAGCCGCCGTGGAACGGGTGCGCGCGGAGATCTCCGCCGCGGAAGAGAGGTAGCGTCATGTGCGGCATCATCGGCTGTGTGAGCGAAAAAGATTGCTGCGGCGCGCTGTACGACGGGCTGAAACGCCTCGAATACCGCGGGTACGACTCCGCGGGCATCGCCGTGCTCGGCGAAAAACTTTCCGTCTGCAAAAAGAAGGGTGGCGTTTCCGCACTGTCTTGCTTTTTTGCGCAGGGGAACACGGGCATCGGACACACCCGTTGGGCGACGCACGGCGCCCCGTCCGATACGAACGCCCATCCGCACCGCGCGGGGAAGATCGTCCTCGTGCACAACGGCATCGCGGAAAATTTTTCCGCGCTCAAAGCAGAGTTGGAAGGCGCGGGCGAGTGCTTTTATTCGGAAACGGATACCGAAGTCATCGCAAAGCTCATCTCCCGCGCATACCGCGGAGATCTTCTTTCCGCCGTAAAGGAAGGGCTTTCGCGCGTGGAAGGCTCGTATGCGGTCGCCGTCATCGCGGAGGACAGACCGGGCGAATTGGTGGCGGCAAAATATAAAAGCCCGCTCGTGGCGGGCAAAGGCGCGGCGGGGCTGTTCGTCTGCAGCGATATCCCCGCACTCGCGGGCGCGGCGGACTTTATCGCCCGCGCCGAAGACAAAGACTTTATCCGCATCGGGGGCGGGCGCATAGAGTTTTTCGACGAGAACTTAAAGCCGGTAAGCCGCACCTTTTTCCGCCCGCAGAAGGAGCTTTTCGCCCTGTCGGTCGCGGGCGGCGGATATTTTATGCGTTCGGAAATTGCCGAGATCCCGCAAGCGCTCGGGCGAACGCTCTGCGCGCTCGGGCAAGCGGACTTCGCGCCCTGCGCCCGCGCGCTGCGCGCGGCAAAGCGGCTGTTTGCCGTCGCCTGCGGCACTGCGTACCACAGCGCGCTCGTGTTCGCGGATATCGCGGAAGCGTCGCTCGGCATTCCCGTCATATGCCATACGGCGGGCGAATTCCGCTACCGTCCGCCCGTAATAGGGGAAGGCGACGTGCTGATCGCCGTCAGCCAAAGCGGAGAAACCGCCGATACGTTAGAGGCGGTCCGCCTTGCCGCAGAGCGCGGCGCGTATGTGATCGCCGTTACCAACATCGGCAGTTCGTCCATAGCCGCGCTTGCCGATTTTTGCCTCGTCATGCGGGCGGGGGCGGAGGTCGCCGTCGCCGCGACGAAGAGCTATAACTGTCAGCTGCTGTGCCTGTACTATTTGGCGGCGCAGTGCCTGTTTTTTAAGGAAGAAAAATATCCCGATTGGTTCTCTTCCCTGAATTTGTTGCCCGCGGCGGCGGAAGAGGCGTTTTCCCGCTTTTCGGAAATAGACGGCCTTGCCGACAGGCTGAAAGGCGCGCGGGCAATGTATTTCCTCGGCAGAGGCTTGGATCTTTGCACCGCCAAAGAAGGTGCGCTGAAAGTCAAAGAGATCGCCCGCGTCTTTGCCGAAGGGTATCCCGCAGGGGAATTGAAACACGGTTCCTTGGCGCTTGCGGAAGAGGGTTTCCCCGTGGTTTGCGTATCTACGTCGGGGCGGCTCGCCAAAAAGAGCGAAAACGCCCTTGCGGAAGTCAGGTCGCGCGGCGGATACTGCGCGCTCTTTTCGCAGTACGAAGAAGTGCTTTCGGAAAGCTGCGCCGATTTCAAGTGTTTGCTGCCTGCCCTGCCCGAAGCGCTCATGCCCGCCGTATCCGTCATACCCTTGCAGTATTTTGCCTATAAAATGTGCTTGGAGCGAGGGTACGATCCCGATAAGCCGCGCAATCTGGCAAAGAGCGTAACGGTGGAGTGAGGAGGTCACACGTTTCTCGGCGTGCTGACGCCTGCGATTTACTGCGATTTGAGGGGAAACCCGAACGGTTTTCCCCTCGCCGCGCGATATATAAGGGCACACATAATACGCAATCGCGCGGCTTCACCCTTTCCGTGAGCCTTGGCAAAGGCAAATTGAGTGAAAAAGCAAAAAGCGTCGTTTTTACTTTTTCGTAAGATTATTCAAATAATTTACTTGCGTTTCCGAAAATCGCACTTTTCGGAATAAGCCCCCGATTTGCCGCGACGTGCCAAAGAGGAAAAATCCGAACGCAGAGCCGTTTGCCAAAACGGCGAACGTTGGGGTTTTCCTAAATATCACGACTTTCCGCAGTGCCTTTGCACGAGGAAAGTGTGAACATTTTATAAATACATCTTCATCCGCTTTTCGTAATCCTGTTCCATTTTCAACAGGTCGTCCGCAAGTTTGCGTATGTCGGGATCGCACGTTTCTCCCGCGTCGCCGATGGAGCGGGAAAGCGCCGTGATCCCCATTACGGTGCCCTGCGTCATCATCTCGGCAATGTGCGCGCGGCTGTCGTCCTTCATCGTATTGAATTTGATGGAGCTCCACATCATCGCCTTTTTAAAAGGTCCCGGTTCTTTTAGTTCCAAGCCTTCGTCTTTGGCAAGCTGTGCCGCCCTGCCGGATATCAGCTCGTAGCCGTCGTGCATCTTTTTCAGTTCGTCGCGCATTTCTTCGTCTTCCGTTTCGGGAAGTATGTCGGAAATAGATTCCAGCGCATAGTGCGTGTTGCGGTAAATTTCAGCCAAAAGTTCGCTGTCTTTTTTGATGTCAGCCATGTAAAGTATCCCTCCGAAAGGAGTATGTGCGCAAAAAGGGCGTATCATACGAAAAAATTTGCGCCCGCAACGCGTTTTCGCTTGACTTTTATGCGCGTATATGTTAAATTTGAATCCGAGCCGCTCGGAGCGGGCTTTATAAGCGCGCGTTTTTCGCGCCGCCTTGGCATACGGCGAGACTGGTCAGAGGAGGTAAAAATTTTGTACGCTATCATCGAAAACGGAAACAAGCAGTATAAGGTTTCCGAAGGCGACGTCGTGCGTTTTGAAAAACTCGACGCGAACGTTGGCGACAGCGTGGACTTTTCGGTCGTGATGATCGCCGCGGAAGACGGCATCAAATGCGGCGCGGAAGTTGCGAACGCAAAGGTCAGCGGCAAGGTCGAAGCGCAGGACAAGTTCAAAAAGATCGTCGTCTTCAAGTACAAAGCGAAGAAGAACGAGCGTAAAAAGCAGGGCCATCGTCAGCCTTTCACGCAAGTCAAGATCGAAAAGATCTCGCTGTAACGCGCGGATCGGTCAGTTGCGCGCAGCGGCGCGCAAAGTGTGAACAATTTTTATTGAAGGAGAAAAACAATGATTTTTATCAGTTTGTTTGCTCATAAAAAGGGAACCGGCTCTTCCCACAACGGGCGCGACAGCGAGGCGAAACG
>CALVST010000011.1 GCA_944359365.1 uncultured Clostridia bacterium | reverse complement strand
ACGGACGCATAAAACGATTTCAAGTCGATGGCGATATAGGTGCGCATTGCCGCTCTCCTCCTTCTTTCCTTATTTATATTATACCATATTTTTCTTGACGGAATCTATCGTTTATGACAGATAATTTTTTTCCGTTTATCTGATCACGAAATCGTCCGGCGAATCGTATCGGCGGTATTGCGTCAGATCTTCTTTTAACTTCCGAACCGGATCGTTCCCGTTTGCAGGTCTTCGCCGTCGTGCAGCATTTCTATGATCGCAGTCAGTTGATCGTAATCTCCGTATTCGTCACCGTTCAACGCCGCCCACCAAAGAGAGCGCATGACCTCGCGACACTCTTTGCTACCCACTGAACCCAAGATGCTATTGCACAATGCAGGATCATAGTCCGCTCCCTCCCTGTTAAAGGCTTCTTTCAACTTGAGCCACAATTTGTGCGCCTGTCTGAAAACCTCTGCGTCATCCGTACCTATGATGTCCGCCAATGTCGTTTCTTCCCTGCCGTGAAAGCTTCTCTTCGTATGGGCGTTTGCAACGATTTCCTCGTCTGTCTGCCATTCGTAATTGTAATTCTTTACATTTTTCTCCTCATTCCTTTCTGCTCTTGCCATCTGTTTTCGCTCCTCCTTTTTGCATAAAAAAAGCACACAGGTTTTTTACCTATGTGCTTTGATTTTTATCCGATTTATGTTTTATGTAAGTTCAAGTCCCGGCACAATCGGAAAATGCCTCAAAAATATCTACGATATTACGCATTCTTTGTAAAAATTTACGCCACCAAAAAAGTGCCGTTTTTGCCCGTATAAATGGCAAAAACCCCGGTAAAACCGGGGTTTTTTGAGTGAATATCTTTTTTATTCACTCATGATGGTGCGAGTGACAGGACTTGAACCTGCATGGGATCGCTCCCACTAGAACCTGAATCTAGCGCGTCTGCCAGTTTCACCACACTCGCAAATCAAAGTTCAACTTTCGGCATAATTTCCGATTTAATCACAGAACCATCAACGCCTTGCAAATGATAAGCTTTTCCGCCGCAGCTGAGCGAACGTACAAGCGAACCGTTTACGAACTCGATCGCTGCGCAATCTTCTATCCCGAAAGCATCTATATTATTATATTGTATTTTTTCGTCAAAGTCAAGCGAACGAACGTTATAATGCGGAGAAATTGTACCTTTTATCCAACCCAGCCCGGGAAAAACGTTGTACTTATCCGATGCGCCCGCGATGTCGGAATCTGTATACATATGATCGAACCAACATATTGCACCGGCGGATAGGCCGCAAATCAAAACGCCGCGCTCATAAGCCTCCCGAATCAGCGTGAGCAACCCCGTTTTTTTCCAATGTTCAAGCATGAAAACAGTATCGCCGCCGCCGATATACAAAAAGTCCGCCTTGTCAAACTTTTCCCTGATCTTATCCATACTCATTTCACCGTAGACGGTCAGCGCGACATCCGCTTTGATGTCGTATACAGAAGTATATGTTTTTCGGAAACTGTTAAAATACGGCATGCTGTCATGGCTCGCCGTCGGTATAAACAGCCCATACGCGCGGCGCTCCCCCGCGCGCTGTTTTGCCAAATCAGCGATATATCCGTCGATTTTTAACGTTTCTTTGCTTTTCAGTTCCCCACCGCCGATACAAATGAGTCGATTTTCCATATAATTTACTTATGAATCCTGCTTTTTGCGCGATTTATATTCCTTATCTCTGAGCAAAATCTGTTCGGTAATAGCGATGGCGTCGGAAATTTTAGCCTCGACAGAAGAAAAAGCAGACTGAATCCCTTCGCCTTTGCCGGTCTTATACGGCGCAAGCTCTTTCTGCGCGCTTTCCAACAGAGCTGCTATTCCGGCAATTTCCATATCGCGCTCCTTTTCGGCAAGCTGAACCGTATCATAGGCAAGTTTATCCAACCGGTATAATAATTTCGAAACCTTTTTATAAAAATCGAAATTGGTCAACGCCGACGACTCTTCTTCCCGCATGAGAGTCTTTAATTTTTCCGCCCAGCTTTCCAGCTTTGCTTTCAATTCCTGATGGCTCGGTAATTTGTTCTTGCGCTTCATCAAGCCCAAAATCAATAATCCGAGAATGATCACGGCGGCATAAAAGCAATATTCAAAGATCAATTTGTTCATGCCTGCCTCCCTGTTTGTCCGCCTTCGGAAGACGGCGATTCGTCTTTGAGCAAAGTCACCTCCAGGCGATTGAACGGAATTTCGATGCCGTTCAGCCGCAGGACGTTGAACAGTTCTTCTTTTAACCCGTTGTTTACGTTGCTGTAATTTTCGTTCTGCGTCCAAACGCGCACGCTGAATTTCAGCGCACTGTCGCCGTACTCGCTCAAAATTACAGAGGGCGCGGGCACATTCACGACATTCGCATACGAGGATGCACAATGCAGCATGATCTCCTTAACCGTGGCAATATCCACCGCATACGGCAATGGGACATCTATCACGACGCGCCGCAGCGGCATCGCACTGTAATTGATCATATCGGAAGAAAGTATTTCACTGTTCGGTATGATCACTTCAATATTATCATAGGTGAGTATCTTTGTATTGAACAACCTGATATCCTGCACAAGCCCGTCGGTCCCGTTTATCTCTACATGATCCCCTTTTTTAAACGGTTTTGTAAAAATAATGATGACGCCGTTTGCCAGGCTTGCAAGGCTGTCTTTCAACGCAAGCGCCACAGCAAGCGCCACAGCCGAAAATGCCGCAATGATACCTGCCGTAGAAAAACCGAGCGAGCTGACGACCACGATGATAAGAATAATATATAAAACAACGGTTACAATAGAAACGATAAACGTGGATGCAGATTGGTCGAGTTTACGGCTTTTGAACGTACTTGCCCGCAGTATGCTCTGTACTATTTTAACTATAATCAGACCGAGAACGAAAAATGCGATAGACCTTACGATGGCAATCCCTGTATTCTGCACAAAATCGGTACCGATCTCTTTTAGCGTTTCGAGAAAATTATCCATGGCTCCCCCTCAATGAAACCCCGCTTCGCGCAGCAGACGCTTTGTTCTGCCTTCACATTCGGAATATATTTTGTCGAGCGGCTCACCGATAAAGTAATTGCCCCTGTCGTAAACGATCTTACCGCCCGCGATCGTCATAAGCACGGACGAAGAGTCTGCACTGTAAACTATGTTCTTTCTGACATTTGAAAGCGGCCGCATATACGGCTGCGAAAGGTCAATAAGCACCATATCGGCAAGCCTCCCCGCTTCCAACCTGCCGCCCTCAAAGCCGAGCGCCGCATAGCCGTCTTCCGTGGCGGCGGAAAGAGCCTGTTCCGCGCTTACAACGGACGCATCCTTCATCGTTTCTTTTTGCAGACAGGAGTACAGATACATTTCACGGAAAAACGAAGTCGCGTTATTGCTTGCGGAGCCGTCAGTTCCGAGTGCGGGCTTTATGCCTGCCGAAAGCATCGCGCAGACAGGCGCTACCCCCGACGCGAGTTTCAGATTGCTCCCCCCGTTTATGACGGGCGTGACGCCGCACTGTTTTAAAAGCGCGATATCGTCTTTATCGGCATAGGTGCAGTGCGCGGCAAGGCCTCCGTTATCGAAAAAACCGAGTTTATGCAAATACTGCGGCGGCGTCAATCCTCCGTGCCGCACCGTGCATTCTCCAACTTCTTTCAATGTTTCGGACAAATGTATATATGTCGGCGCGCCGCTCTCCGCCGCAAAATCCGCAACAGCTGCGATCAGCTTTTCTTCGCTGGTGTATTCGGCATGAAGCCCTGGAAAATACCGAACCCTGTCTGACATAGTACTATACTTCGAGTACATTTCCTCGGTAAATTTGACCACGTCATAAGTCGAATACGAATTTGCACCCCCGCACAAAGCGATGCAAAGATTGGCGTTTTTTGCCGCCTCGTAAACGGTTTCGGGGTAAAAATACATATCCGCCATACAGGTAATGCCGTTTTTTACAAATTCGGCAATTTGCAGCATGCTGCCCCAATACACGTCGTCCTGCGTCAGGTGATCTTCCATGGGGAATATCCTGTCGAAAAGCCACTTGTCCAAAGGCAGATCGTCGGCAACGCCGCGGAACAAACTCATTGCCGCATGCGAGTGCGCGTTGCAGAAACCGCTCATCAAAAGATTTCCTCCGCAGTCAACCGATTTTTCGGCTGAAAAATCGGGAGAAGGCGTATCGGACACGGAAACGATCCTTCCGTCCGATACGCATACTTCTCCCTCAATGACAGGCGCGTTCGGATGCACCATGATCTTTGCGTTGAAAAATTTTATCTTCATATGTCAAAGTTTTTCCGCGATTTCCTTAATATAGGCTTTAAGCCCGCTCCCGAGCGCAGGATCCCGGAGCGCAAATTCGATATTTGCCTTCATATAATCCAGCTTATTGCCCGCATCATAGCGTTTCCCTTCAAAACGATACCCGTTCAGGCAACCGTCTGCCGCGAGGAATCCGAGCGAATCGGTAAAATACACCTCTCCTTTCGGGGAAGGCGGCGTTTTTTTGATAACGTCGTATATACCGCTGTCCACGACGTACCTGCCGATGACCGCATCGTTGGAAAATTTCTCTGCGATCTTAGGCTTTTCCACGATCTTTTCTATGCCGAACAAGCGCTCCTCAACCTGATGCGCTTTTACGTTCGCATATTTGGGAATGTCTGCATCCTCTACGCGCATCAGAGCGACCGTGGTTTTCCCTGTTTTTTCAAAGGAATCTGCCAATTGCCTGATACCGGGCGTCTGCCCCTTTTCCGTATATATGATATCGTCGCCCAACAATATGCCGAACGGTTCGTCGCCCGTAAACGGTTTCGCATACATGACCGCATCGGCAAAACCGATCGGGTGTTTCTGCCGCACGAAATATATATCGGCAAGATTTTCCATACTGCGCGATATTTTCAAAAACTCTTCCTGCACGTTTTCTTCCAAAACGGCGTCGAGTTCGGGCGTATAATCAAAATAATCTTCAATGTTTTTCTTATTCCTGCCCGTAACGATGAGTATTTCGCGCATACCCGACGCGACAGCCTCTTCTACAATGTATTGAAGCGTGGGCTTGTCGACGATCGGCAGCATCTCTTTGCACACCGCTTTTGTGATAGGCAAAAATCTTGTTCCGAATCCCGCGGCGGGAATGACGGCTTTTTTTACTTTCTTCATCGTTTTCTCCTTATATATACCTGTACGCAGTTATTTAAAATATTTTTCCTCGATCGCGCTGATTTTATCCACGCGGCGCTGATGCCGACCGCCTTCAAATCCGGTATTTAAAAAAGTATCGACGATTTCAAGCATCAGCCCTTCGCCTATCACCTTCTGCCCGAAAGCTATCATATTGGCATCGTTGTGCAGACGCGTATATTTTGCAGAATAGGTATCGTGGCAATGCGCACAGCGGATCCCTTTTACTTTGTTTGCGGCGATCGAAATGCCGATACCGGTGCTGCAAATCAGTATCCCCTTATCGCACTCTCCGCAGGCGACAGCCTCAGCGGCAGGCAGAGCGAAGTCGGGATAGTCGCATGAGGCGTCCGAACAAGTACCGAAGTCGACCGCTTCATGTCCGTGGTCTTTTAAGTATACGAGCACAGCTTTTTTCAGTTCAAGCCCGCCGTGGTCGCAGGCAACAGCAATTTTCATTTCTCTCCTTCCTTTGGAGCCGTTTTCTGCTCCGATTCATTTTCGCTGAAAAATTTTTCGATGATCTTACCCGCCGCAATTTGCAGCAATCTCGCCGTCTCTTTATATGCCGCAAGGCTCTGTCCGTAAGGATCGGGAACGGAAAACCCTGCAATGTCTTCCATCGCATATACATTCCCGAAAGAATTTAACAGCTCGCTTTGCGAACGCGTCATGCACACGGCGATAAAGCAAGTTTCGATCATCTTATGTTTGAGCTGACGCGGGTGGAACTTAGAATAATCCAGCCCCAAATCCGTCAGGCACAGCGCACTGTTTTCGCTGATACAGGTGCTGTTCTGCGCAAAAATTCCCGCCGAAGCCGAATCCACATATTTGATTTTCCGCCGTTTTATCTCGGCACGGAAAATAACTTCCGCCATTGGACTGCGGCAGGTGTTTCCGCTGCAGATAAACAACACCTTTTTTCTTTTCATCCTTATTCTTCGGCGCAGGCTTTCGTTAAACGGTTGATAACGCCCGCCATAATGCCGTCCTTTTTTTTCGGTTCGACCGCGATCAAAATGTCCGCAAGTCTTTCGCCTTCGTGCAACAATTCATAAAGGTTCGCAGCCATCTCCCTTTCGCTTTCACCTAAATCGAGCACCTTTTCTTTCGGGAAAAACGCTTTTACATCTTCCTCGCAAAGAACGTATACATTCATACCCTTCGCCGTCAGTTTCTTGAACTCATCGACGGCAAGCTGCACTTTTGACGCATCGAACAATTTGGTGGAACACTTCGGCGCATAATGCTTATACTTCATTCCGGGGGAACGCACCTGCTCACCGCTTTTCGGAACATAAATTTCGCACCTGCCGGCAACTTCCGCTATCATCTCGGCGGATACGAGCCCGCTGCGCAAAACGACGGGATATTCCCCTGTTACGTCACACACAGTACTCTCTATACCGCCGCTGCATCGCCCGCCGTCGAGGATAAGCTCTATTCTTCCGTTAAGATCTTCATAAACGTGCTCGGCGGAAACTGGGCTGATATGTTTGGAAATATTGGCGGAGGGCGCCGCTACGGGCATATCCACATAGCGCAAAAACCGCTGCGCGCCCTCGTGCGAAGGCACGCGCACCGCAAGCGTATCCAATCCGCACGAAACCCTGCCGCATACCGCGCCGCAGCTCCTGTAAACGAGCGTCAACGGCCCCGGCAAAAAAGCCTCGCGCAGTTTTTTCGCATACGGCCGATCGTCATAGACGAGTTTTTCTATATCGTAATCTTTATGAACGTGCACGATGAGCGGATTATCCGAAGGTCTGCCTTTGATGCGATAGATCCCCGCGACCGCCGCATCGTTCCTCGCATCGGCGCCGAGTCCGTAAACCGTTTCTGTCGGAAACGCCACGGCGCCCCCTTCTTCAAGTATGGCCTTCGCGCGCGAAAGCGATGCCTCGCCGATTTGTTCTATATGCGTGACCATTTGTCAGATATCCTCTTCCGGCGGTATATAATCGTCCTCGTCCATAAAATCCGAGGCTTTGCTGATCTCTTCAAAATCCTCGTCGGAAACAGGTTCGGGCTCCTGCCCGTCTCGTCCCTCTTCGGGATCGTCGGGCAAAAATCCGGGAGGAGGATTGACATAGCGCACCTGATCGCCCCTGAAACGCAATTTAACCCTGCCGAGCTCGCCATTTCTGTGCTTTGCAATGATCAGATCCGCCGCGTCCTTTACGATCTTGCCGCTCTTGATCTCTTCGGGCGTCGCGGCAACGTCGGGACGGTGAATGAACATGACCATGTCGGCATCCTGCTCGATCGCGCCCGATTCTCTGAGGTCGGAAAGCTGCGGCTCTTCCTTCGAAGAGATACGCCTGAGCTGAGAAAGCGCCAAAACCGGAACATCGAGTTCCTTTGCCATGATCTTCAAATTCCTGGTGATCGTCGATATTTCCTGCTGGCGGTTTTCTTCCTGACGGCGCGCCCCGCTGCTCATCAGCTGAATATAGTCGATCATGATGAGATCGAGCCCTTCTTTGCGCGCTTTCAGGCGCCTGCATTTTGACAATATTTCCGCGGGCGTGATTTTAGAGGAATCGTCGATATAAATTTTAGCCTTCTTCAAATCGGCGCTCGCCTTCCAAAGTTTTTTCCAATCCCCCTGTGAAAGCTCTCCCGCCATCGCCTTTGACATACTAACCCGCGCAAACGAGCAAAGCAGCCTTTGCGCAAGCTGTATGCGCGGCATTTCGAGCGAAAACACGGCGCAAACCCTGCCGTCTGCCAAAGCAGCGTGTTCTACGATATTCATGCCGATGGTCGTTTTACCGACGCCGGGGCGGGCCGCAAGTACGATGAAATCCGACTTTTGCAACCCGTTCGTGATCTTGTCGAGCTTAGTAAAACCCGTCTGCACGCCGCGCAGGGCGTTTTTATCGGTGGATATCGTTTCAAATTTGCTCAAAACCAAGTCATAGCTGTCGTCCTCGCGCATATCGACGAGGGTAGACGTATCGAGCTTTTTTGAAATATCGAATATCAATTTTTCGGCAAACGCAACGCTGTCCGCCGAATCCGCGCCCGACATCGACTCTTCGATGATGTCTTTGGACGCCCTGATCAGCCTTCTGTTTACACTGTCCCGCTTTACGATGTCAAAATAATATTTATAGTTTGCGGCGGACGGCGTATTCTGCGCAAGATCCGTGATATATGTAAGCCCGCCCGCTTTTTCCAAACACTTATCGTTTTCAAGCTGGTCGGCAAGCGTTACAAGATCGACGGGCTTTCTCGCATTAAAGACCTGTTTCATCGCGCCGATGATAAGCTGATGCGATTCCTGATAAAAGTCCTCTTCCGACAGCTTATCCAAAATGTCGGTCTGCGTCTCTACGTCGATGAGCAGGCTTCCGAGCAATGCCTGTTCCGCCTCTAAATTGTTCGGCAAAATATTCGTACTGTTTGCCATTTTCCTCTCCGAGGGCAAAGATATGCCCGACGTGTATATCGTTACTGCGCGCTTTCAAATTGATCGAGCACTTCGTCAAATTCCTTCATCGCGGCGTCAAATACGCGCTTGTCCGTAAGGTCGACTCCCGCAATCTTCAAAAGGGATACGGGATCGTCACTGCCGCCGGAAGAAAGGAATGCCATATAATCTTTTACAGCGCTCTTGCCTTCTTTCAAGATCCTGTTCGCAATGGATATTGCACTGATGATGCCCGTCGAATATTTATAAACATAGAAAGATGTATAAAAATGCGGGATGCGCGACCATTCATAAGCGATCTCGCGGTCGTGAACGATCGAATCGCCGTAATACTTTTTATTCAGCGACAGATACAGCTCGCTCAGATTTTCGCTCGTAAGCGGCTGTCCCCTTTCCGCCATCTCGTGCGCGGACGCTTCGAATTCGGCAAACATCGTCTGACGGTGCAATGTCGTGCGGATGGTGTCGAGATAGTAATTGAGCAAATACTTTTTGAGTGCTCCGTCCTTCGTTTCGGATAAAATATATTTTAGCAACAGAACTTCGTTGACCGTGCTGGCAACTTCTGCAACAAATATGCGGTAATCCGCCTTTGCATATGGCTGCGTGCGATTGGAAAAATAGGTATGCAGAGAATGCCCCATTTCGTGCGCGATGGTAAAAATATCGTGCGTCGTCTGCTGATAATTCAAGAGAACGAACGGATGGATACCGTATATCCCCGTACTGTAAGCGCCGCTGCGCTTGCCTGCTGTTTCCTCTACGTCTACCCAGCCTTCGTCAAAGCCTTTGCGCAAAAGCGCCTGGTATTCTTCACCGAGCGGAGAAAGCCCCTTTATGACCAATTCGCAAGCCTCTTCGTAAAGCAATTTCAGCTCTGCGTCCGAAACGAGAGGCGCATAAATATCGTACATATGCTGTTCTTGCAGGCCAAGCAGCTTTTTGCGGAGCGCTATATAGCGGTGCATGGAAGGAAGGCTTTCGTTGACGGACGCGATCAGATTTTCATATACCTTTACATCCACGTCTTCCCCTTCGAGCGCACGGGCAAGGCAGCTTTCATAACCCCTTGCGCGCGTCAAAAAGACATCCTTCTTCACATTTCCGTAATAGGTCGCCGCGATCGTATTTGTCAAAGAGATATACGCCTCGTAATAGCGCTCGAAAGCCGCTTTGCGCAGTTCTCTGTCTTTGCCGTGCAAGAGGACGCCGTACATGCCGTGCGTAAGAGGAATTACGTTGCCCTCTTTATCTTTTACTTCTCCGAGCTTGATATCCGCATTGTCTATCATCGAAAAAATATTCTGAAATTGAGAATACATTTCTCCGCCTTCGGCAAGCAGTTTTTCTTCACTTGCAGACAATATATGCGGTTTCGCCTTGATCAGTTGACGGAAAAAATAATCGTGATCTTTCAAATCGGGATCGGAGGCATAATTTTTCAGCAATTCATCGGGCAGAGCGGTAAGTTCCGGTTCCGCAAAAGAAACGGCGGAAGAAAAGCGGACGTACAGGGAAAGAGCCCTGTCCTGCATGGACGTGTATTTTGCGATGCGCGAATCCTCGTCGTGGCGCATGTGTGCATACAGATGCAACCTTTCAAGCATCCTGCCCGTCTTTTCCTCTTTTTCAAAAAAGCGGACGAGCGCGGCTTTCTCATTGAGTTTTCCCGCAAAGGAAGAAAAATCGAGTTCCTTTTCCGCCTCGGAAAAACTCTGTTCCCACGCCTCGTCGGAAGGGAAAATATCCGTCACCTTCCATTTATATTTGCTTGCAACTTCGCTCCGTTCCATATAAACTCCGATCAGTTTTTATTGCTGTGAATGGGTGCGGGTATCCTGCCGCCGCGCGCAATGAATTTTGAACTGTCCGCCCTGTGCACGGGCATAATGGGCGCACGGCCGAGCAGGCCGCCGAACTCCACGCTGTCACCCACGCCTTTTCCGGGAACGGGTATCACGCGGACTGCCGTCGTTTTGTTGTTGATCATACCGATCGCAGCCTCATCCGCTATGATGGCGGATATGGTAGATGCGGGCGTATCACCGGGGATGGCGATCATATCGAGCCCCACGCTGCACACGGCGGTCATCGCTTCCAATTTATCCATGCACAGCACGCCTTTTTCCGCCGCGTTGATCATCCCGATATCTTCGCTGACGGGAATAAACGCGCCCGAAAGCCCGCCGACATGCGAACTCGCCATTACGCCGCCCTTTTTGACGGCATCGTTGAGCATGGCAAGCGCCGCCGTAGATCCGTGTCCGCCGACGCACTCCAAGCCCAATTCTTCGAGGATGTGCGCAACGGAATCGCCCATCACGGGCGTCGGGGCAAGGGAAAGGTCGACGATGCCGAATTCGGCGCCGAGCCGTTTGGCGGCCTCTTTTGCGATGAGCTGCCCCGCCCTTGTGATCTTGAACGCGGTGCGCTTTATCGTTTCCGCGACCTCGGTGAGGTTTGCGTCTGGTATGTTTTCAAGCGCGTGCTTGACGACGCCCGGCCCCGACACGCCGACGTTTATGACGGTGCCGCTCTCGCCCACGCCGTGGAAAGCCCCCGCCATAAAAGGATTGTCTTCTACGGCATTCGCAAACACGACCAATTTTGCGCAGCCGAGCCCGTCCGATCCCTTTGTGAGCTCCGCCGTTTTTTTGACGATCTCGCCCATCTGCCTGACTGCGTCCATATTGATGCCCGACTTCGAGGAACCGATGTTGACGGAAGAACACAGCCTTTCCGTTTGCGATAAAACTTCGGGAATGCTCTCTATAAATATTTTTTCGTAATCTGCCGTCCCTTTATGCACGAGCGCGGAATATCCGCCCAAAAAATCTATCCCCAACTCTTTCGCCGCCCTGTCGAGCGCCCTGCCGATCAAAGCCGACTTTTCGGGAAAAGGTGCGCAGATAAGGCTTGCGGGCGTTACGGATACGCGCTTGTTGACGATGGGTATGCCGTATTCGCCGGATAATTGCTTTGCGACCTGTACGATATCTTTTGCCTTATGGCAAACGGTATCGTACACTTTATCTGCCGTTTTTTCGGCGCTGCCCGAAATGCAGGGCAAAAGAGATATGCCCATCGTGATCGTGCGGATATCCAAATGCTCGCGCTCGATCATATCGATGGTTTCCAATACATCGTATTTATTGAACATACTGTGCCGCCTCAAATGTTATGCATCGCGTTGAAGATCGCCTCATGCTGAAGGCGGATAGACATTCCGATAGACTTTCCGAGTTCTTCGCATTCCGCCGCGAGCGCGGCGACGTCTTTATCCGCGCCGCTGATGTCGACGAGCATGATCATTGCAAAGTATTCCTGCAAAATCGTCTGGCTGATGTCTTCGATGTTTATGCCGCGTTCGGAAAGAAAAGCGCTCACCTTTGCAATGATGCCCTTTTTGTCCTTTCCCGTGACCGTTACGACTGCTCTCATATGTGTTATCTCCCGTTTCGGTTATTTTTCTCTCACTGAAGGTTTGTTCTTCCCGCTTTCAAACGCATCGTCGTGCCCTACGACTTCATAGCCGATGATGACGTTGCCCTGCGTAAGATAGCTGACGATATCGCCGCTCTTGAATTCGGGCAAAGTCTTTTCCTTGTCGACGTAAATCTTCCTGTCCATATATTCCAGCTTTTTGTTGTTCCATTCAGACATGATAAGGACATAATAGTCGACATTGTCTTTGAGTTCAGGCTCTTCGTATCTCAAAAATATGCTGTGGTTGACCGTTTTCAATCCTATGGAGAGATAAGCGATCAGCTTGTAATATTTTCTTACCCGCTGATATTTGATGGGCAGGAAAATAAACGAAAATATTACGAACACGCAGGAAGACACCCACACGATCCATTTCGGCGCCGTTTGAGCGGGCGAATTGAAGGGCGTGTTTACATAGTAAACGAGGCACGCTATGCAGAGCGCGAGGTATACCGCCGCAACAGCAAGGTAAATGTAAAAGAGCTTTTTCTTTTGCTTGTAAGATGCCACAAGGTCATTGTCACTGTAGACGATCGTCATATGCTTTTATATCGACTCCGTTAAAAATTATTCGCAAATAAAAAGTACGCCGAGCGTATTTTTGCCGCAGTGGCTCGTGATGATGCTCCCCGCCACCGTTTCGATTATTTCATCGAAAGTAAACAGGCTTTCCACCTGCTCGCGCACTGCCGCAACGAGTTCCGGCTCCGAACCGCTGTGCGTGATAAAACAGCGCCGCCTGTCATATGCCTTATATTCCGCCGCAAGGTCGTTCACATAATTTTTCAGGCACCGCTGCATTTTTCCGATATACTTTTTCTTGGGATACAGCTGCCCGTCTTTCATGGATATCTGCGGATGGATAGACAGCACCTTAGAACCGTAATAGGAAAGCGTCGAACACCTGCCGCCCTTATAAAGGTACAGCAGCGTATCGGGCACAAAGGAAGTATTTACTTTCGCCCTGAGCGCATTCACGGTATCGGCGATCTCTTTCGCGCTCTTGCCCTCGTCACGCAGATCGCACGCCTTCATCACGAGAAGCCCTTGCCCTGTAGACAGAGCGAGCGAGTCTATCACGTACACTTTATCGCCGAATTTTTTCTGCGCCGCCTGTGCAAACCCGTTCGCACCCGACGCTTTGGAAGATATGTTGAAATGAATGACTGTTTTTCCCGCATCGACAAACTCCGCAAAAAAGTTTTCGTAATCGGAAACACTCGGCGCGCCCGTTTTGGGAAGCTCTCCCGTTCTGTCAAAATAAGAAAAAATATCTTCCGGTTCTATATTGATACCGTCTTTGAACGAATCCGCGCCGAGTATGACCGTCAGCGGCATGATCTTTATGCCGCGTTCAGAGATCAATTTCTCTCCGAGATCGCAAGTGCTGTCAGAAGTGATCACAATCTTGTTTTCTGCCATGTAGATGCTCCCTTAACATAAAAATTAAAATTTATCAGCCGCTTTACGCGGTTGCGAATAAATTGAAAAAGCCGGTCAAAAATCCTTTTATTGCCATAGACCAATCGGTGACCACCCCCCAAACATGTTCTTCGGGCTGCGGACCGTATGCCCTGCAATCGTAGCTTTCCGCACGGTTGTCACCCATATAGAATATTTCGCCCTTTCCGACGACGACGGGATCCGACTCCGAACCGAACGTGTAAGGCATCTCCGCGCCCCCGTCCGTCCAAACTCGGGTAAGATATGTTTCGTTTACGACGGAAAAACTTTCCTCTCCGTTCTTTTTCAGAAATAAAATACCGTTTTTCGCATACAGCTCGTCGCCTTCCAAAGCGATCACGCGTTTGATGACGTATTCGGCACTTGCACGACCTGTATACACGACGACGATATCGCCCCTGTCCGCCTCGGCGAGTTTGTTCACGAAAACATAATCACCGTTATGCAACGTATCCTGCATGGAAATACCGTCTATGCGCACGCCGCCGTATACGAAGGTGAACAGCGCAATCACCAGCGCAAATATCACAAGCACCGCGAGCGCGAACCGAATGAGCGAATAAGAATCCGATTCGTTTTTTTTCCGCGCGTCGATGAGCTTTTTATAGCTGTTTTGCATCAATCGTTCCTCGAAGGCTTTACAGACCTGCGAAACGCGTCCGCCGTCAGCATGACGACTCTGCCGCACTTATCGCATTTCAATTTGACGTCAGCCCCCAGCCGCACGATCGTCCATACATCGCCGCCGCACGGGTGCTTTTTTTTGGTCGTAATTTTATCTCCTAATGAGTATACCATATTTTACCCCGAAAAGATAAGTAATTTCGGTGAAAAAATCAGATCCAGATAAAATTATTTATGCAGAAAAGATTTTTTGAACCGAAAGTAACAAATAAAGCCCCGTTTACATGCGAAAGCGGTTTCCCCACGCTGTTTTTAAAATCCTTTGCATTCAGGCTGAACGGCACCCATTCCTCTCCGCCCGCCGGTTCGAGCGTGCAGACGTAAAATTCCCGATTTCCGTTTGCCTCAGTGCAAAGTTCGACTTTTATCTGTGCGGGCGCCTGCGCGTAGACGTCAAATTTCAAAATAGCATTGTCGGCGGGTTTGTATTTTTCGTCGTTTATCCTGTACAACCGGAGCCCGTACGAAGAATATACACCTTTGATGCCGCACGGTCCGTTTATGAGCCTTACCGGTTTCACCGAATTATCCAAAAAACAGTCGGCAAGTACGTTATTGTCGTATTTGTCGAGCGTAAAACTGTCAGTGCCGTTTTTGCTGCTGTACAAAATACGGCTCTTTTTTGTCATGTTGGAATATTTTTTATCTATTCTCTTTACGGCTATCTTGGATGAAACGGCGAAACCGCAGCTGTATTTCGCCTTTGCAAACGCAAACACCGTTTTCGCGCCCTCATAGGCATTCAGAAAAAATATATCGCAGTCCGCGTCCGTGCGTTTATGTTCGCAGCGCGTCCAATCCCTTGTTGCAGAATCGGTATTGTCTTCCGCCATGAAAACTTCGCAGTAATCTGCTTCCCCGTTTTTATCGAAGCAGATCTTTGCGACGAGTTCTCCGCCGTCTTCCTCGATGGAAATATCCACAGGCGCCGGCATGAATACCTCCCTGCCCTTCAAATATTTATCGGTAAACAGATCCAAATCCCCGAGCGCCGTGTTGCCGATATGCCCGTTGTATCGCGCGGAAAAGTAGAAAGTCTTTTCCTGCCCGGGATTGATGCGGGCGAAGGTATCGAATGCGCGGTCCGCGTCAAAGCGTTCGTCGTTCGTGGAGCAGAGCATAAGGACGGGGCACTTCACATACGGCGCGTAAGCCTGCGCGTCCACGCCGCCCAAAAAACGGTAACGCTCCTCGTCCATTTTCAGCTCTTCGCCGTCGAATTTTCTGATACCCTTATAGGCGATCCATCCGCCCGCGCAGACAGAAATGGCACAGGAAAGCCCTTCCGACGTTGCGGCAAGCTGCCAAACGATATCGCCCCCCGCTTTCAGTCCGAGCGCACCCACAGGCTTTTCAGGCTGCAGTTCGCGCAGGCAACGCAGGGAATAGCGCGCGACCGCTACCCATTCGTACCACGAAGTTTCCTTCGCTGTATCGTCCGCATAGAACATACGTCTGCCCGCATCGCGGTAATTTGCGTATGCCACCGTCTGCGGGTACCTCGTAAACTCTTCCGCGTTCTCCCATGTGCCGCGGTAATCGGGCATGAGCGCCGCGTATCCTCTTTCGGTAAAACGCTTTAATAGCGCCTCGTCTGCAGTGCAAGCGGCGTCGGGCAGGATGAGAAGCGACGGGCAGGAAGCGCTCTCCACGGGGCGCGCGTACAGCGCGGAAATGCGCACGCGTTCACTCCCGATCGCCCGTCCCGAAAATTCCAAGACGGAAAAAGCGGTCTTCTCCTGCGTGTACTCGCGCTTGATCTGCATATTGAGCGGCAGAGAATCGTCAAAATCGCTCCACAGCGTTATGGGTGTCAGAATTTTATTCGCCAAAACAATATCTCCGTTTTCAGCAACTGATTTTTATTTTTGAACTTCCGCCGCCTTCTTCGGCAGAGATGACGGTGATTTTATTTCCTATGCGGTGTTTCAACTCCTCGACGTGCGAGATCAGCCCGATTGAAAAACGGGTGTTCTTTAATTTTTCAAGGCTGTCCATGACCGTATCGATGAGTTTTTCATCCAAAGTACCGAACCCCTCGTCCAAAAAGAAAAATTCTATCGGACGGAGCGACTTCGCGTAAATAGCGGCAGACAACGCGAGGGCGAGCGAGAGCGAAACGAGAAAAGTTTCCCCGCCGGATAAAGTGTTCACACTGCGAAGTTCGCCGCCGTTGAAATTATCCCCGACGTAAAAGCCCTGCTCGTAGCGGATAAAGTATCTTCCGTTCGTAAGGTGCAGCAGCGTTTCCGTTGCGGACGCCGATATATCCGAAAGATATTCCCCCGCAACGAATTCCATAAAGGCATTCCCGCGGAACAACCCCCTCAATTTTTCGATGAGTTCGTAATGTTTTCTGATCTCGCCGCGCTCTTTTTCAAGCGCTTTCTTCGCTTTCAGCTTTGCGGAAAAGCGATCTATCTCGTTCTTGAAAACGGCAGCCTCTTTTCCCGTCCTTTCCCGCTGATCGCCGAGCGCTGCGAACTGCTCTGCCCGGGCAGCAAACGCATCGTCGCTCAACGCCTCGGGCTCGCCGCCCTCCATAAGTGCCCGCTCCGATGCCTCCAGATCGCGTAACTCCTTTTCATATCCTTCGATCTCGTCTGTAAGAATCTCGGCGTCGGGATACTTTGCCAGCAGTGCGGTCGATTCCTCTATCGAAGTAAAATTACCCTCTTGCAGTTTTGCAAAAAGTTCTGCCTGTGCGCTTTCATATTCCTTGCGCAGCGCCTCGCCCCGTTCGGCGGAACGCGCCGCAGACACTTCCGCCTCGCCGATTTTTTTTCGGAACTGCTCCTGCGCCTTGCGCGAATCTTCACGCTCGACACCGAGTTTCGCCTCTTGGCGAGAAAGTTCCTTTTCATAGGCGGCGGCATCTATGGATACTCCGCCCAACACCTTTTTCAATTTTTCGGAAAGAGCCTCTATTTTCTGTTTGGCTTTCGCTCCCGCATCAGCCGCCCGCGCAAGCCTGCCCTCCGCGTCGGCAAGTTTTGCCGACGTGCGCGTGCGCAGAAGTTCCTGCCTGTGCAATTCGTTTTTGCAGTTGTCCTGCTCCGACTGTGCCTTTTTGAAATTGTCCATTAAAAGAGCGGCATCGGAAAATTTATCGCTCTCGGCAAGCCGTTTGAAATATGCTCCCCGCTCGGTCAGTTCTTTCTCCGCGGCAAAATACAGATCTCCCTCATGCGGATATTTTTCGCGGAGCAAAGAAAGTTTCTCTTCAAAATACGCCCGCTCCGCGGCATATTCGCTCTGCAAAAGAGCGCTTTCGAAATGGTTGCGGAAATACTCTTCCGGGCTTTGTTCGCCGAAAGATTCGAGTTTTTCCTGCAATTCCGCCATCTTTTTTTCCGCCGCCGCAAGCTCCTTTTCCGCTGCAGACTTGTCGGCAACCGCCGCTTTATATTCCGAGGCGAGCGTTTCCCGCTCCTTTTTTGCCTCGGCAAGCTCCCCTATGTCCGCGCCCGCAGCTTTCAGCACGGCGCGCTTTGCCATGATGTCCGCAAGCGCGTTATCATAACCCGCCGCATCATATGCCGCAGCCTTTTCGGAAAGCTGCTTTGCAAAAGAATCACGCTCCGCCGCCGCTTTTTCGGCGTTGGCAAGACATGCGGCACTCTCTTTTTTCGCCTTTTCCGCCTTTTCGTATACCGCCGCAATGTTCGCGGCGGCAGACAGCCGCTGTGCGTCTTTTTTCTTTTGAACGAACTCTTCCCGCCTCTCGCCCGCTTTTTTCAGCGCCGCCCGCACGGCGGAAAGTTTTTTCGCGCGCTCGTAACCGCTTTTCACCTTCTCGAAAGCCGCGCTTTGCTCCTCATATTCTTTATCGAGAAAATCTTTCTTTGCGGAAAGCTCTAAAAGTTCCTCTTCAAGTTTTTGCAGGGTTTGCTCGGTGTATTCCGCATATTCGCCCAAACGCCCTTCCTTTTCGGCGAGCGCAAGCCCGGCGGCGTCATATCTCGTTTTAAGCACCGCATTCAGCCTGTCGCCGTACAGTTCGAGATCGAACAGCCGGGAGATCAGTCTGAGCCGCTCGCCCCTGTCAGCCTTGACAAACTGCGCGAATTCGCCCTGCGGCAAGGCGATGCATTTTTTAAAATCTTCAAACGAAAGCCCTATAATGTCGAGGATCTTCTCGTTCGTCTTTTTTACACCGTCGCTGACGCAGCGCACGGCGCCGTTCTCTATTTCGTCGAGCGCAAGCTCCTGCTGCGAGTTTTTGCGCTTTATCGTTCTTTCCACGCGAAAAAGCCGGCGCTTACCGTCCCATTCGCATTCAAAATCAAATTGGACGTATGCCTTTTCACAATTAAAATTGATGATCTCGCCCGCATTGCCGCCGCGCGTGCGGTCTATCCTGCCGTACAGGGCGAATATCATACTGTCCAAAATGGTCGTTTTACCGCTGCCCGTATCGCCGAATATGCCGAATATGCCGCCGGCGAGCAAACTGTCAAAATCGATGACGGCCTTTTCCGAAAAGCTGTTGATGCCGCAAAATTCAAGTCTTTTAGGCTTCATGCGCTTCCTCCGTGACAGACATAAACAGCTCTTTCAGCGCATCGGGCGCATCTTCGCCGAAACGGCTCCTGTAAAATTCGGTAAAAAGTTCGAGCGGGGAGAGCTGTTTTCTGCTTGCATTGGAAACGGCATACGTTTCGCCCGCTATTTCGGGTATGATATTCAACAGCCCGTCGTTCGCCTCTTTCAATGAACGCACCTGCCTTGACGAGAGCGGTTCGTTCAAATAAACAGTCAGCTCGATATAGCAATTTTCGTATCGCTTTAAAAGCTCTTCCGACTCGGCAACGCCGCGCGCCTGCAACCTGACGAGCTGCCTGCCCGAACGAAGGCGCACCTCTTTCAGGTCATGCACTCCGTCCTCATTTAAATCGAATACGACGGCGCTCTTTTCGAGCCCTGCCTCGTCAAAGGCGTATTGCAAGACGGAACCGCTGTAATATACATTGTTTTTAAAATGCTGTTTGCGGTGCAGATGCCCGAGGGCAACATAATCGCACGGCGGAAGCAACGAAAGCGGAACGGCGCGCGCGCCGCCGAGATCGATCTCCCTCTCACCGTCGCTCACCCTGCCGCCCGCAACGAAAAGGTGCGACACGAATACGGACGGCAAACCTTCCGTATTTGCCGCCTGCCCCGCGGCGATCAGCCTGCCGATCTTATCGTAAAATGTTTCGTTCGGATCTTTGTATTCTTTCAGCCGCGCCTCGTTCGGGTACGGCAGCACGTTGCAATAAACTTTTTCCCCGTCTTTTTCAAATACGATGTGGTTCGGCCCCGCATCCGCAACGCGCACCCTCCTTGCCTCGCTGCGCTTGGGAATATAGCCGTAACCGCCGTATATATAGATGCCCTGCGGTTCGCAGAGAGCCGTTGCCGCGGAAAGCCTTACGCTGTCGTCGTGGTTCCCGCTGATAACGAGCACCGCGCGCTCGTCCCCCGCGATCTTTTTGATCTTTTCGTAAAAAAGATCCTCCGCCTCCGCCGAGGGCAAATAGGTATCGAAAACATCACCTGCGACCAACACGAGATCGACTTTTTCCCTATCGCAAAGGGCGGCAAGCTCGTCGAGCACTTCGCTCTGCTCGTCGAGGCGCTCTCTGCCGAGCAGGCGCTTGCCGATATGCCAATCTGATGTGTGCAGTATCCTCATTCGTCCGTTACGCCCCTGCTCCCTAAAAAGTCAACAAAATCTTTTTGCGATATTTTTCGGCAATTGTCTTGCTTTTACGCAAAATAATTTATATAATAGTATAGCGCAAAAGTCAAAATAAATCAAGCGTTCGCCGGAGCTTTCGCCATGGGATTTTGTTCGTATTCGAGGGAGTTCTCCCTGTCATCTTACACCAATATAGAAAACCAGTTTATCAATAAATATATGGCGCTCGCCGACGGCGACGCTGTAAAGGCATACATCTTCGGGCTGTACCTTTGCCAAAACGTGCAGGAAGAATACACCCTGTCGGAGGCTGCAAAAACGCTGAACATGAGCGAGGAAAAACTCGTCGATTCCTTCCGCTTTTGGGAAGATTTCGACTTGTTGGAAATCGTTTCGCTCACCCCGTTTTCGGTCAGATATTTTCCCGCCGACTATTCCAAAGGCAGGCCCAAACGGATACGCACGGAAAAATATTCCGATTTCAACAAAGCCGTACAGTCTATGATGCCGAAAAGGATGATCACGCCGAGCGAATTCGAAAAATACTTTGCCTTTATGGAACAGTATTCGGTAAAACCGGAAGCGCTCATACTCATCGTAAAATATTGTGTCGACCTGAAAGGTGAAAACATTTCTCAAAACTACATATTGCAGGTCGCCAAAAACTTTGCCGCCGAAGGCGTTACGACCGTCGAACAGGTGGAAGAAAAGCTCTCCGATTACGTTTTGCGCAGCGGCGACATCGCCAAGGTGCTCCGCGCGCTCGGCTCCTCTAAAAAGCCCGAACCCGAAGATTATCGCCTTCTCAAAAAATGGACGGACGATATGGGCTTTGAGGCGGACGTCATAATTTTCACTGCGTCGCTTTTCAAAAAGTCAAGCCTTGCAAAATTGGACGAGATACTCGGCGAGCTTTACGCCAATAAAAAGTTCGGCAAAAACGAGATCAAAGACTATTTGGCGCGCAAGTCGGAAATACGCGCCCTCACGCTGCAGATCGCCCGCGAACTCGGCGTTTACTGCCAGATCGCGGATCCTTACATAGACAATTTCGTAAGCGGATGGCTTGCCGCAGGCTACGAAGACGCATCACTCGTGAACCTCGCAAAATATTGTTTCAAGCGGGACAAGAAGTCCTTCGAAAAAATGGACGAACTGATAAAAAAGCTCCTCTCCCTCGGCGTGGTTTCGGCAGACAGCATCGCCGCCTATATGGAAGACGAGGCTCTCGAACGCGAGTTTGCCGCGCGCATATTAAAGGCCGCCGGCATACCGCGGCGCGTTACGAATTGGGACCGCGATTGCCTGAAAAGCTGGCGGAGTTGGGGATTTTCGGATGAAATGATCCTGAAAGCCGCCGAAATGGCTGCGGGAAAGAACAGCCCCGTTCCCTATATCACATCCGTCCTCTCCTCTTGGAAAGCGAAAAATATTTTCAGCCCCGATCAGCTCGAAAAACAGCCCGCAGCCGACCGGTACAAAAGGCAGGCGGAAGAGAGCAAAGAAGAATCTCTCCGCAAAAAGGTGCAGACTTATTATTTCAACCTGCGCGAACAGGCACAGGACCGTGCAGACCACTACCTGCGGCTTGCCCGCCGCGATGCGGACTTCAAAGCCAACGAAGACGCCATCAGGGCGGCGGAAATACGGCTCGCAAAGGCGGAGGCGCTCGGCGGAGAAACCGAAAAAGAAGAGTGTGCCCTGTCCGATCTGCGCAGGGCGCGGGCAGCACTGCTGAAAAAACTCGCACTTTCCGAAGATATGCTGGTTCCGCAATATAAATGCAAAAAATGCGGAGATACGGGTTTCGACAAGAACGGCAACGTTTGCGAATGTTATAAAAAGTATATCGAAGACGCCGGCGAACAGGAACGGCTTTCAAACATCATTGACGCATACGCAAACATCGAAATTTAACGAAATAAGGCACGCGCCGCGCAAGTCATGCGCGGCGCGTAATTTATCATTTACCGATTTTTGCAAGCGCAGCGCCAAAAGCCGACATATCTTCTACCCCACGATCGACCTAGAAGCATCTTCCCTGATACTTTTCTTCCGTTTTGCGTACAACGTTCACGCCGCGGTATTCATCCTTTACGGCGAACAATAACGAAGCGAAGGGCATATTCCAACAAGTCCTCTCCGCATCGTATAAAAATTCCGTCCATACCCCTTTTTGCATCTCTTCGCGCGTAAGTTTGTCGATGCTTACCCCGAAAGCGGGCATCTGCCGCGCATCGGCAAACATTTCGCCGACCGCCCGAACGATTGCGGAAAATTCCTCACTGCCGCTTGTATAGAAACTTTCTTTCCCGTCTTTTATAACTCTTACCGCGCAAGCCTCGCCGAAAAAATCCGCTATCGGGCAAAATTCATTCTCCATGGCACGCTCCTTTTTTCCTTTATTATATAAAATGCGCACGTTTTTTTCAACTATTTCGCCGCTCTTTTCGGTACACAACAAATTTGTTGAAAAATTTATATAAAATAGTTGACAAAATTAGAAAAGCGACTATAATATATGGCAAATACAGCAAAGGAGGACGCGCATGAAAAAAAGTATGTACAGTCTGATGCTTTCGGAAGACGTTGTCAACGAAATTGACAAAATCGCGCGCGAGCAGAACACCAACCGCTCAAACATGATCAATCAGATCCTTGCGGATTATGTTTCGCTCACGACGCCAGAAAGGCATGTTCAGAATATTTTCGACATCATCGAGAGCATGATCGGCGGGCAGGGCAATTTTATGCTCTACTCTCAGCCGCACGACATGACGATGTCGATAAAAAGCTCTCTCAAATACCACTATCGCCCTACGATACGCTACGAAGTGGAAATGTACCGTACGCCGAAACAGACGATCGGTCAGCTGAAAATCATTTACAGGACGCAGTCGCCCGAGCTTTTGGTAGAGCTTACACGCTTCTTTAAGATCTGGATGCAGTTGGAAAACATCTACATCAAGCATTTCTTTGCAAAAGACGCGATCACCTACGGCATGGAAAACGGTAAATTCCTGCGAACCTTCGCAGTGCCCAACGATTCCGACTATACCGAGGAGCAGATAGGCAACGCCATCAGTCAATACATCGCCACTTTCGACGAAATGCTCAAAAGCTATCTCGCGGGCGATTACGCGACCACGCAGGACATCGAAAACAGGTATATCCGATACCTGAACAGCGGCGTCCAACTCATTTAAGGAGGTGAAAATCATGAACGCACAGAAATTTACGAAAAAGGCGCTCGAAGCGGTCCAAAACGCGCAGAGCATCGCCATAGAAAATCAAAATATGCAGATCATGCCCGAGCATCTTCTGTACTCGCTCGTCGATCAGGAAGGCGGGCTCATTCCTCAGCTTTTGAAAAAGGCGGGCGTAGATACGGATAATCTGCTCGCGCTATTGGATTCTGCCATCGGCAGGATCCCTGCGGTCAGCGGCAGCGGGCGCGAACCCGATAAAATTTATATCTCCCCCGTCACCGACAAAATTTTTGCCGAAGCGGAGCGGTTGGCGAATTCCATGCGCGACGAATACGTTTCTGTCGAACACATCATGCTGGCGATCTTCGACCACGCGACGGACGAGATAAAACAAATTTTCCGTTCCCTCGGGCTCACCAAAGATTCTTTTCTTACGGAGCTGAAAAAAGTCAAAACGGACAGGGTGACGAGCGACGAACCCGAAAACACTTACGACGCCCTTTCAAAGTACGGTTTTGACCTTGTACAGCGCGCAAAAGAGCAAAAACTCGATCCCGTCATCGGGCGCGACAATGAAATAAGAAACGTCATCCGCATTCTTTCGAGAAAATCCAAGAACAACCCCGTTCTCATCGGTGAGCCGGGCGTCGGCAAAACAGCCATCGCTGAGGGGCTTGCGCAGCGCATCGTGCGCGGCGACGTGCCCGAAGGGCTGAAAAACAAGACCATTTTCGCCCTCGATATGGGTTCGCTCATTGCGGGCGCGAAATTCCGCGGCGAGTTCGAAGAGAGACTCAAAGCCGTGCTCAACGAGATCAAAAAGAGTGAAGGCAGAATACTGCTCTTCATCGACGAACTGCACACCATCGTAGGCGCAGGCAAGTCTGACGGCGCGATGGACGCGGGCAATCTGTTAAAGCCCATGCTCGCGCGCGGCGAACTGCACTGCATCGGCGCGACCACCCTCGACGAATACAGAAAATATATCGAAAAGGACGCCGCGCTCGAAAGGCGGTTCCAGCCCGTCATGGTCGACGAGCCGACCGTTGAAGACACCATTTCCATACTCCGCGGACTCAAAGAGAGATACGAAGTTTTCCACGGCGTGCAGATACACGACCAGGCGCTCATCGCGGCGGCGACACTTTCGCACCGCTATATTTCAGACAGGTTCCTCCCCGACAAGGCGATAGACCTCGTAGACGAAGCCTGCGCGACCATCCGCACCGAAATAGACTCGATGCCCGCAGAAATGGACGACATCGCCCGCAAGATCATGCAGCTCGAAATCGAAGAGATGGCGCTCAAAAAGGAAACCGACAGCCTGTCGAAAGAACGGCTCGCCGCAATACAAAAAGAGCTTGCGGAGCTGCGCGATCAATTCAACGCGATGAAGGCGCAGTGGGAGAACGAAAAGGCGAGCATACACGTCGTTTCTGATACCAAGGCGGAGATCGAAAAAATCAACGGCGAAATAGAAGCCGCGCAGCGCATCGGCGATTACGAAACGGCGGCAAAACTCAAATACAGCCGCTTGCCCGAATTGCAGAAAAAACTGGACGAGGCGCAGAAAAACGGCGGCACGGCAAAACACACGCTGCTGCGCGATACCGTAACGGAGGAAGAGATCGCTAAGGTCGTTTCCCGTTGGACGGGCATTCCCCTTGCCAAACTGATGGAAGGCGAACGCGAAAAGATACTGCACCTCGACGACATACTGCACAGGCGCGTCATCGGGCAGGATGAGGCCGTTACCAAAGTGACCGAAGCCATCATCCGCTCGCGCGCGGGCATTGCAGACCCTAACCGCCCCATCGGCTCCTTCCTGTTCTTAGGTCCTACGGGCGTCGGCAAAACCGAGCTTGCAAAAGCGCTTGCAGAAAGCCTGTTCGACGACGAGCACAACCTCGTCCGCATCGATATGACCGAATACATGGAGAAGTTCTCGGTGTCGCGGCTGATCGGCGCGCCTCCCGGATATGTAGGCTATGACGAAGGCGGTCAGCTCACCGAAGCAGTCAGAAGAAAACCCTATTCCGTCGTACTGTTCGACGAGATCGAAAAGGCGCATCCCGACGTGTTCAATATTTTATTGCAGGTACTCGATGACGGGCGCATCACCGATTCGCAGGGGCGCACGGTAGATTTTAAAAATACCATCATCATACTCACGTCAAACCTCGGTTCCTCTTATTTGCTCGACGGCATCGACGAACACGGCGAAATTTCCGAAGACGCGAAGGAACAGGTATCTCAGCTGTTGAAACAGAGTTTCCGTCCCGAATTTTTGAACAGATTGGACGAAATTGTCTATTATAAACCGCTCACGAAGGAAAACATCACCAAGATCATAGACCTTCTCATCAAAGACCTTACGCAAAGGCTTGCAGACAAACAGCTCAAATTGGACATCACGCCGCTTGCGAAAGATCTCATCATCGAAAACGGCTACGATCCCGTTTACGGCGCGCGTCCGTTGAAACGGTATTTGCAGAGCAAGGTCGAAACGCTCATCGCAAAGACGATGATCGCCAACGACCTGCAACCCGGCAATACGATACAGATAGGCGCGATGAACGGCGATTTTACGGTCAAGATCATTTAAAAATTTGAGGTGCGGCAATTTGCCGCACCTCTTTCTATGTGTCATTCGATCTTTATAATATCGTCCTCGTCGAGATCCTGCAAAAAGTCGGGAAGGCTTTCATCGGCGATCGGCTCGTCGTCCGCCTTTTTCTCCTTTGCCGAAGATTTTGCAGGCTGGTCCTCCGCCCCGTCTTCCGTCGCAGCGCTTTCCGAAGGCGACTCTTCTTTATCCACATACACGTTGCCCGCATACAGGTAGGAATCGGGCTCGTCGCCGTGCAGTTTGGCGATAGACTCCATAAGCGTATCGTAATCGGGAAGGTCCTCAATGCTGTTCAGCTTGAAACGCTTCAAAAAATTATCTGTCGTCGCATATAAGATCGGGCGCCCGACCGCATCCTTTCTGCCGACGGGTTCGATCATTTTCAGATCGAGCAGCGTATGTATCGCATAATCGCAATTCAGTCCGCGCAAATTCTCAAGCTCGCCCTTCGTAATGGGCTGTTTATACGCGATGATGGCGGAACACTCCAATATCGTGCGCGTAAATTCGCGCTCCTTGATGGGGTTCAGCACCGAAGAAACGTAGTCTTTATATTCGGGATTGCTGGAAAGCTGCAATTTTTTATTGAACATAAGAAGGCGCATCCCGCTCTTTTCCGAATAGCGTTCCTGCAACTTTTTTGCGGCATCCTGCACTTCCTTTGCGCTGACGCCCAGCTTTTCGGATATGATGTCGATCGGAACGGGATTGCCTGAAACGAATAAAATACTTTCGAGTATATTACTCAAATTTTCCAAAATCTCCAATGGATTCGTCCTCACTTCTGTCCGGATTATATGTAATATATATCTTGCCGAAGGTATCGCCCTGCTCGACCTTGATGAACTGATATTTCAACAGCTCCAAAAGCGCCTGAAAAGTCGTAATGATCTCGTTGCGCGAAGCATTGCGCGAAAACAGCTCGTCGAAAGCTACGGTCCCCTGTTCGCTGACCGTAGCGCAGATATACGACGCCCTGTCGGGTATGGTATATACGTCTTTCGGGATCTCCCGCTGCACGTTTGCGTCGCGCGATTTCGCCTCTTGGCGCAGCATCAGGTCGGTAAAGGCCTTTAACAGCCCTTCAAGATTGAAGTCTTTGTAAACGATCTTCGCCTCTCCGACGTTCTTATCCGGTTCTTTATAATAATAGCCGACCGTTTCCAGTTCTTTCAGCTTTGCCGTTTCTTCTTTGAGCAGCTTGTACTCTTCGAGCGCCCTTATCAAAACCGTTTCGCTGTCCTCTTCGCCGTCGTCCTGTTCGACGATCGCGGGAACAAGGCTCTTCGCTTTGATCTCCAAAATCGCAGAGGCTATGGCAAGATATTCGCTTGCCTTGTCGATGTCGATGTAAGGCAACCCCTTCATATAGTCGAGAAACTGTTCGGTCACTTTGGATACGAACACGTCCTTTATTTCGATCTGTTCCTGTTTGATAAGGTACAGCAAAAGATCGAGCGGGCCCTCAAAATTGTCTAAGACTGTCGTATAGTCTACGACCGATTCAAAATTTTCGGCAGGATCTTTCGCCATCAGAAAACCAACCCCCATAGCGCCGTGATCGGCCATTGAAATGCCCAAACCACATAGCGCATGATATGCCCCAAAATATCTGCATACCAAAATATATTGCCGGCAAGCCGAAGCACTTCATATTGCAAAGAGATCTCGGTAAGAAAATGAAAAGCAATGAGCACAATCAAAATTATATTGCCGTAGCGTTCAAAAAACCGGTAAACCCTGCCCCGTCTTTTATTCAGCGCCTGTACAACGCGCCAGCCGTCGAGCGGCGGCAGCGGGATCAGATTGAACACGCAGAAAGAAACCGAATATAAAAACAGATACAGCGTAAACAGCTCGAGCAGATTCTGCAGCGCTGCAAACGGAATATTTACATAGTACGTTACAAGATAGAATAGCGGACAAAACAGAAAAGCGGTGATATAATTCATCGCAACGCCCGCAACCGCGGTAAGCGTCAATCCCCTTTTGTAGTGATTAAAATTCATGGGATTGATGGGAACGGGCTTAGCCCATCCGAATCCCGCAAAGGCAAACAAGACAAGTCCGAGTATATCGAAATGTGCCAACGGGTTGAGAGTCAGCCTTTTATTGAATTTCGGCGTGGGATCGCCGCATTTATAGGCGACATATGCGTGCGCAAATTCATGCAGAGTAAGAACCACCGTTACCGCAAGAAAGCTCGCCAAAAGTTCTATCAGATAATACATGAAAAAATTATAACGTATTTTGCAAAAAAAAGCAAGGCTTTCACACAAATTGCCCGCGCAAAAGAATAAATGCGCCGCGATGCAATCGCGGCGCATAAAAGCATTTTATTTCAGATATTCGGGAATAACGTCATTTCTTATGATATCTTCGTAAGTTTGCGGTTTTACGATATACTCGGCTTTCCCCTCCTTAGCCAATACGACGGGCGGGATAAGATTGCGGTTATAATTGCTTGCCATCGAATAGTTATAGGCGCCCGTAGAAAGCACGGCAAGGATATCTCCCGAGTTCGCCTTCGGTATACGAACGTTGGCGCAAACGATGTCGCCGCTTTCGCAGCACTTGCCCGCGACCGTAACTATGTCGTCCGCCTTATCGTTCATGCGGTTTGCAAGTACGGCGGTGTATTTAGCCTGATAAAGCGCATAGCGCGGGTTGTCGAACATCCCGCCGTCCACGGCGACATATTTTTTGATGCCGGGGATCTCTTTGATCGCCCCCACGGTATACAGCGTTACGCCCGCCTCGCCGACGACAGACCGACCGGGTTCGATGAGAAGGCAGGGTTCCCGCAAACCGTATTCTTTCGCCTTTGCCTTTATCTCCTCTATCACCGCTTCGAGATAGAGCGCATATTCCGCCGAAGAGATCTTCGCGTCTTCGTCGGTATACCAAATTCCGTATCCGCCGCCGAGATTCAGCTTATCGGCGCAAAAACCGTGTTTTTTCTTCATCTCCGCCATAAACGCCATCATCTTGTCTGCAGCAAGGCGGAAGGATTGCTTTTCAAATATCTGTGAGCCGATATGGCAGTGATAGCCGCGCAGCCTTATGTTTTTCTTGCGCAGCGCATATTCGGTGATTTTTTCCGCCGAACCGTCCGCAAGCGAAAAGCCGAATTTGCTGTCAGTTTTTGCCGTCTGTATGAAGTGATGCGTATGCGCTTCCACGCCGGGATTTACGCGCAGTAATATATCCTGCGTTTTGCCGCGATCCGCCGCCATCAGATCAAGCATATCCAATTCAGAATATGCGTCCACGACGATGGTGCCCACGCCGCATTCGAGCGCATATTCAAGTTCTTGGCGCAGCTTGTTGTTGCCGTGCATATAAATATTTTCCGCAGGGAACCCCGCCTTGACGGCCGTATACAATTCCCCGCCCGAAACGACGTCTATGCCGACTTTTTCCTGCGCGGCGATCTTATATACCGCCATACAGGAAAAAGCTTTTGACGCATACAGGACCAATCCGTTCCCGCCATACGATCCGGCGATCGTTTCCCTGTAAACGCGGCACATATCGCGTATGTACTGCTCGTCCATCACATAGAGCGGCGTACCAAATTTTTCGGCAAGCTCCGTCGCGTCGCACCCGCCGATCTCAAGATGCCCTTTCTCATTTGTTCTTAAAGTTTTTCGTGTGTTCATAAGCAAAACCTCTCGCAGCTTGTATTTTAACAGAAAACAGCGAAAAATGCAACGATTTAACCCGCGCCGTATTCCGTTAACACAAATAATTCTCTTTTATATCACACATATTACTTTATAAAAAAGGCGGATACCCTTATATAAAGGAGATCCGCCGCTATTTTGCGCTGCAGTTTACTTGCCTGCGTTTTTCAAAAAATACGCTTGCGCATCCAACATCTGCCCGAGCGTTTCGACCTTGCGGTATGCTCCGTCCGAACACAGCTTACGCGCCTTTACGTTATCGGCAAGCATGACCTGCAAAATGCCGACGATCTTATCTGCGATCTTTTCGTCAAGCACGGGCGCGGCGATCTCTACGCGCTTATCGGTATTGCGCGTCATAAGGTCGGCACTGGATATATAAGTTACCCTGTCTTTCCCCCTTCCGAAAGAATAGACGCGCGAATGTTCGAGAAAGCGTCCCACGATGCTTATGACGCGTATATTATCCGTTTTGCCCGCTATTCCCGGCAAAAGACAGCAGATACCCCGGATGACGAGTTCAATTTTGACGCCCGCCTCGCTCGCCTCTTCAAATTTGTCGATGATCGTCTTGTCGGTCAGGCTGTTCATCTTCGCAAGGATATACCCTTCCTTGCCCTGCTTTGCTTTTTCGATCTCTCGGTCTATGTATTCGACCAGACCGGATTTCAGCGTTTCGGGCGCAACGAGCAGTCGGTTATAGGTAAACTCTGTATTGCAAATGGCTATATTGCGGAAAAACGCTACGGCGTCTTCCCCGATCTTCTGGTCCGCCGTTATAATATTGAGGTCGGTATACTGTTTGCTCGTCGATTCGTTGTAATTGCCCGTCCCCAAATGCGTGATATAACGGATATCCTCCCCGTCTTTGAGCACGATGGAAATAATTTTGGAATGTACTTTGTAGTTTTCCATCCCGTAAATGATGGTGCACCCCGCTTCCTGCAATTTTCCCGCGAAGTACATATTGTTTTCTTCATCGAAACGGGCACATAATTCTATAACGACCGTGACCTGTTTCCCGTTTTCGCTCGCCTTACACAAAAGTTCGGCAATACGCGAATGGCTTGCAAGGCGGTAGATCGTGATCTTGATCGAGCGGACGCGCTCGTCGGATGCGCACTGCTCCAACAGGTCGACCACGGGCGACATACTGTCATACGGGTACGAAAGGAACAGATCCTTTTCAAAGACCAAATCAATGAGCGAAGGCGCCCCCGCAATTTCATCGGAAACGGCACCCTTGAACGGAGGATATTTGAGCGGCGCGCTCACTTCGGGCGGCAGATATTTGCCGAGCGAGTACATAAATTTGTAATCGAAGAACCGTTCGTCCTTAAAGCAGAATTTCGGGCTGATCTTCAAAAGTTTGAGCACAAAATCCTTCAGCTTGGAATTGTCGCTGTCCACTTCGACGCGCACCACGTTGAGCCGCGCGCGCGACTCAACTTTCTTTTTCATGATCTCGGAGAAATCATGCTCCATATCCGTATCGTCGATATGCGTGTCAAAATCTGCATTGCGGGTGACGCGCATCATCATCTTGTCTTTTACCGTATATCCGATAAAGGCGAGATGCCCGAACGCGCGCACGAGCTCTTCGAGCGGGATAAGGCGCACTTTTTTGCCCGAGCCGACCTTATACAGCCTGTCGAGCGCGGTATTGAACGCCATCACGCCGATCATGCGCCGCCCGTCCCTTTCAAGGTCGTACAGCATGTAGTTGCGCATATTCTCGAACTGCATCAGCGGGTGTTTTGCGTCGAGCACCATGAGCGAAAGGAGAGGCATGATGTGCGAGGTGAATATTTCCCTGCACTCCTCACCCTGCCGGGGCGTAAGCTCTTCCGCCCGCATGATGCGGATGCCGCATTTGTTGATGTCTTTTCGCAGCGTATTGTAGCACGCAGCCCTGTCCGCATAAAAACCGTTTACGACCGAACAGATACCGTCAAGCTGTTTTGCCGCCGTCAATCCCGTCTTGTTGTCGGTCGCCTGCGGATCGGAAAAATTCTCGTTGTAAAGGCTGCCGACGCGCACCATAAAAAACTCGTCCAGATTAGACTGAAAAATGGCAAGGAATTTACAGCGTTCCAAAACGGGATTGGTCAGATCTTTCGCCTGATCGAGTACCCGTTTATTGAACAGCAGCCAGCTGTATTCACGGTTCACATAAATGCCGTTAATGAATTTCTTTTTTGCCTTTTCCAAAGAATTCGTTTGATCTTTCACTTTATCGGCTCCTTCTGCGCGATATAATAAAATTAGTCTTTATTGTCAGGCTCCGACTCTGCCTGTTTTTTAGGAGGACGACCTCTCTTTTTTGCAGGTACTGCCGCAGCAACGCCTTCCGACTTCTTTTGCGAAACAGTCTTTTCGGGTTTTTGCGGCTTCTCGGCGCGCTCTTTCTTTTTCTCGGATATATCTTCCGACTTTTCTTTACCGGTATTTTTATCCGATTTTTTTGTTTTTTCCGGCTGGACTTTGCTTATGCTAGCCGATTCTATCGATTCGCGCGGCACGCCGCCGACCTTCTTTTCCTGTAAATCATAGTATTGTCCGGCTTCTTTGCCTTCCAACACGAGCTGCAAGTATCCCTCTTTGACTCCCCTGTCGCTGACGACGATCGATTTCAGATCGAAACGCTTGAATATCGTTTTCAAAATGATCGCTGCGGGCCCTATCAGGTAAAGCTTCTCGGGTGCATTGTTTAAAATGAGCGTAGAACGCTCCGCATCGCCGAGCAAATGCCCGACAAGTTTTTTGAACTTTTTGTATTCGATCCGCTTGACGCCATCTTCCGTTTTCAAATTTTCATAATCGGCATAAATGTCATACACCGCATGATTGGTGGCGCCCACCATGACGGCCGTCGCAAAAACCTCTTTCTTAGGGATCTTCGCTTCGTCAAATTTATCGGATACAAACTTTTTGATGTCTTTCGCCTCTTTTTCGTTGGGCTGGATCTTTTTTACAAATTTGCGGTGGATATCCAACAGACCGAAATCGAGGCAGACCATGTCGTCTTTGCTCCCCTTAGTGAGATCGCAAATTTCAAGGCTCTTGCCGCCGAGGTCTATCAGAACGGCTTTTTCATACGACGCATAATACAGGTTCGCCACATAATCGCAGAAAGCCTCCGTTTTACCGTCCAAAAAATTGACGGCAAGCCCCGTCTTTTCCGCAACGATCCTGCTGACCTCGTCGCAATTCGCGATGACGCGCAGCGCAGCCGTCGAAATAAGATAGCAATACCTGACTCCGAACCTTTCGCATTCGTCCTTCATCGTCTTCAACGCGTCTATCAATTTTTCCGTACCGCGCTCCGTAAGGGTTTTTCCGTCGAGATAATGCAAAAGACTGACGCTGATGCGGTCCTTAAAAATGATCTCCGTCTTGCGTTCGTCTGCCTCTGCTATGATAAGCGAAATGCTGCTGGAACTGATGTCAATGACCGAATATTTCATAAATATGCTCCCGTATAATAGTTTAAACTTTCAATTTTATATATTTTATCTGCCGAAACCTATGCCGATGCTTTCGGCAAAGCGGACGGTTTCGCACGAAGGCGAAACAAATTTATATTTGCCCGCGATATCCGCAAGCGCGTTGAAAGTGATGCGCGTACCCGAAACGGCTGCCGTCACGCCGAACTTTCCGTCGCAGGCGAGTTTTGCGGCATAGCCGCCGAGCCGCGAAGAAAGCAGCCTGTCGTAAGCGCAGGGCGTGCCGCCTCTCTGCAAATATCCGAGCACGGACGTGCGCGTTTCAAAACCGGTGCGTTCCTGCAATACTTCAGCAAGGTGCGCCGTAACCGTCGATTCACCTCTCTCCGTGCGTACAAAGGTGCGCTCCGACTTTTTAAATTTGACTTCGGAAGCGAGCACAGCCCCCTCCGCGACCGCAATGATCGTGTGCGTCTTACACTGCCGTCTCTGCTCGGCAACGAACTCACAGACCTTATCCACGGAAAAAGGTATTTCCGGTATGAGGATCATATCTGCGCCCGCGGCAATGCCCGCATGGAGCGTCAGCCACCCCGCCTTATTCCCCATAATTTCAATGAGCATCGTGCGGCTGTGGCTCGCAGCCGTAGTGCGGATCCTGTCTATCGCTTCGGTCGCCACCTCTACCGCTGTCTGAAAGCCGAACGTAACGTCCGTGCCGTAAATGTCGTTGTCGATGGTTTTTGGAAGTCCGACGACGTTACAGCCTTCCATACAGAGGAGCGCCGCCGTTTTATGTGTGCCCGCGCCGCCCAAAGTAAACAGGCAGTCCAGCCCCATCTTCCTGTAATTTTCGCACATTTTTTGCAGGCGCGTCGTGCCGCCGTCGGATACGGTCATCTGCTTGAACGGCTGACGCGAAGTGCGCAAGATCGTGCCGCCCAAGCCGAGAATATCGTCGTAATCTTCATGCCGCAAAGGATAACTTTCGCCGCGGATCAGCCCGCCGTACCCGTCGGGTATGCCGACTATCTCGGCATTTTTCACGTTCCGTTCGATATAAAAACAAATGGCGCGGATCACCGCATTCAGCCCGGAGCAGTCGCCGCCGCTCGTCAAAATTCCGAATTTCATAACATATTCCTCTTGAAATTGTAATATAGAGATCGTAAATTGTCAATGTAAAAATAATAAAACGCGACAAAAGTTACAAAAATATTACATATTGCGCACTTTTTGATATAAACTCTTAAAAATGATCAAGTTTATTTTACTATAAAACAGAAAAGATGTCAACGGTGTACCGAAAAAAGCCGAAATAACTTCAAATCAAACGAAAAAAGCGGCGTTGCCGCTTTCCGTCATAGATTTTTCAGATAAAATATTTCACTCTCGCTGAGTTTCCTTACCTTGCCTCTTTCCAAAGAACCGAGTTCCATTTCGCCGATGCGAATGCGCTTGAGAAATACGACTTCCTTCCCGATCGTTTCAAACATACGGCGTACCTGACGGTTGCGCCCTTCGCCTATCGTGACGTGCAGTTTTGTATATTTTTTATCCGTTTCAACGATCTTTATTTTACATTTCGCAGTCATTCTACCGTCAAGCATCACGCCGGCGCGCAGCTTGTTGAGCTGCGCTTCGTCTACCGTTCCCTCAATCCGCACGAGGTAGGTTTTTGTTATTTCGTTTTTCGGATGCGTCAGACGGAAGGCGAGATCCCCGTCGTCGGTAAAAAACAGGAGTCCTTCGCTGTCATAATCTAACCTGCCGACGGGATAAACTCTGCCTGCGTCGGGCGGCAAAAGTTCCATGACAGTCTTTCTGCCCTTGTCGTCCTTAACTGTGCAGACATACCCCTTCGGCTTGTTCATGATATAGTATTTGTGCAAGGCGGCGGGCGCTACGGGTTTGCCTTCCACTTCCACGACGTCGCGTCTTTCGTCCACGTCGGCGCCCAATCCGCAGGGTTTGCCGTTGACGGTCACTTTACCTTCCTCTATGAGCTTATCGCACGCGCGGCGGCTGGCGACGCCGCTTGCCGCAAGATATTTATTGATGCGCATTCTTCCTCGCTTCGGGCGAATTTTCTTGCGAGCTCTCTCAGAATATCCGTCCAACTTTTTTCTACGCTATTAATACTATATATTTTTTGCGAAAAAAGCAACTGATTTTCAAGATAAACGCGCAAAATCCCCAATTTGTCGCCCTCATTTACGGGAAGTTTTCTCGGCGAAGGGCAATCCGCCTCTATACGGATATTCTCCGCCTCTGCCTGCGTGAGCGGATAAAAAATATCTTTCCTGCAAGCGCCGATACAGATTTTATGACCGACATCCGTCTTCACCTCGTATTTATTTGCCGCCGCATCGAATATTTTGCAATAGCTGTAATCGGAAAACGCTTTTTCCAAAAGCTCCCCGCACCTTTCATACATCGGCCCGCAATTCAACACGACGGATATCAGCTGCATGCCGTCCCTTTCCGCCGATGCGACAAGGCATCTGCCCGCCGCTTTCGTAAACCCCGTCTTTACTCCGTTCGCACCGTCAAAATTATACAGGAATTTATTCTTGTTGACGAGCGTGCGCGCATATCCGCAGCCGCCGTCCGGTACGACGGCGGTACGGGAAGATACGATTTCTTTAAAAGCCGCGTTCTGCATGGCTTTACAGGCAATTTTTCCCAAGTCGCGGGCGGTCGTATAATGTTCGGGATCGGGCAATCCGTGCGGATTTACAAAATGACTGTTTTTGGCCCCCAAAGAAAGCGCCCTCTCGTTCATGCATTCCGCAAATTTTCCTATGCTGCCGCTGTGGTACACCGCCAAAGTTTCCGCACAGTCGTTGCCCGAGCGCAGCATCAGCCCGTACAGCAGATCGCGGACGGTCAGCCTTTCCCCCGCAACGAGATATATGCTTGAACCTTCGATACCGACACAGGCATCGGGCACGGTCACAACGGCATCGAGATCGCAGTCCTCCACGATAATGAGCGCGGTCAAAATTTTGGTCGTACTCGCCATCGGCAGACGCTCGTCCGCATTTGCCTCGTACAATACCCGCCCCGACTCCGCTTCCACGACGATCTCGGCAGAAGATGCGGCTTGCGCATCCGCTTTGGCCGCCGCAAACGCGGGCATCGTGAAGACAAACGTCGCGGCTATCAGCGCAGCGCAAAAGAATTTTTTCATTTCTCAGCCGTTGTTCCCCGTAAATTTACCGAGAAGTTCCGCAGCTTTATCGATCAGATTATCCAGCGGCTCATCGCCCGCATGGATAAAGGTACAGTTTTTTCCGTCGTCGAGGATAAACCCCGCCGGTTTGAGCGACACGACCGCCCCGCTCCCGCCGGCGAACGGCGCCGTTTCGTCCTCTTTAATGACCTTCGTTTCCCCGAACTCGCCCCCGCCGGTAAGGTACCCGACGGTAACTTTCGAAATGGGGATCAGCTGAAACCCCGCCGCAGTAACAATGGGTTTGCCGACCACGGAATTTACATCGACCAGTTCCGTAAGATTTTCAATGGAGCGGTGAACGAGATCACCTACTCTTTTGTTTTTTTCGTTTATGACCATATTCCAATATTTTCTCCATTATGATTTTGACCGCCGCTACCGTTACGATCAGCAAATTGAACGCGATGACAACCTTGACCGCAGCACGAAAGCCGCCGCGGTTCATATCGACCAAAATATCACCTTCCATGCGCAGATCTTTTTTCCCTCGGGCAAACATGAATACAATATCCGTCAGTCTCCTGAGCGACATGGCCGCCGCAAGAGCCCCCGCCATGTTTTCAGCCCCTCCGATCTCAATGCAGTGGCGATAATTGCAAACGGAAAACCCTTTCGTAACTTCAAATTTTTTCCCTATGCCGAGCAGTTCAGAGTATGGCATTATGACAGCCTTTTTTTCTGTCAAATGGAAGGCGATCCCTCCCTTACAAGGCGCCGCATAGCCGCTCAGCAGTCTGACTGCCCCAAACAGATAAAGCGCAAACCCGACCTTTCCGCTGTCTTTGTCTCCATAAAGATATGCGCTGACAAAAATCGGAAACAGCATCACCGCCACAACGGTCATAACAACTACAAACGCATTCATTTGCTTATATTATATCACACATAGTACTTTGCAAAACTTAAATTAGCCAGCCATCGGCAACATCTCTCAGTGCATCCCAATAGGAAGAGCGGGCAACATATTCATTTGCCACGAGGGCAAGCCTGTCCGCCTCTATATTGTTTTTATAGACCACGATCTGCCCCACGACGGAGCGTTCCGCAACCGGAGCCTTTACTTTATTGAACTCAATTTCATAGAATATATCGTCCTTGTCGTTCCTTGCGCAGAATATATAGCACGAGCGTTCGGGCCGCACCGCGATCTCCGACTTTTTACCGCCCGTTACGGGGCACTTTTCGTCTAACGGCGCAGAGCCGTCCAAAACGGCCTTGTTCGTATAATTCGCAAAGGCATAGTCGAACGATTCTTTCGTCTTTTCAAAGCGCGTTTTACTGCTGTCTGCCCCTATCACGACGGACACGACGCGCATATTGCCGCGCATAGCCGATGCGGCAAGGCAAAAGCCAGCATCGTTCGTAAATCCGGTTTTGCCGGCATCGCAGCCGCTGTATGAACGAATCATTTTATTTGTATTCGCCATTTCGGTCACGCGGCCTTCGGGGTGCTGCATTTTATCCATCCATATCTTGCTGTATTTAAAATAATTTTCATGTCTGAGAAGTTCCGAAAGCATTTTCGCAACGTCTTTTGCGCAAGAATACTGCCCGGGAGCGGGCAAACCCGTACAATTTACAAAGAGCGTGTCGTTCATGCCGAGCTCGTGCGCCCTGTCGTTCATTTTATCGACAAACAATTCCTCACTGCCGCACAGCCTTTCCGCCATCGCAACGCAGGAATCGTTTGCCGAGGCGATACATATGCTCTTTATAAGTTCCCCTGCGGGGTATTCGGCGCCAGCCTCAAGAAAAACCTGCGAGCCGCCCATGCCGCTCGCGCGTTCGCTGACGTTGATCTGTTCATCGAATGACAGGTTGCCTTCCGATTCCGCCTCGTAGCATAAAAGCAAGGTCATGATCTTGCACATACTTGCGATCGGATAATGCTCCGTTTCGTTTTCCGCTTTTATCGCCGTGCCACTGTGATAGTCCGCGCAATACAGCGCTTTATATCCCGCCGATTCCGCACCCGCATGAAGCGCAGCAGACGGCATGACCGCAAACACCGCCGCACACGCGCCCAACACGAGAGCCATGACTGTCTTTTTCATATCGTGATCCTCCGTTTTCCCTTATTTTTCGTAATAAACAAATTTTTATGCAAATATAAAAAGCCCTGCCGCATACAGGCAGAGCTTTTATGTTTTTTATATTATAACGACGATATAAAGCCGTACATCAACCGCGAAAAGAGTTGCTGACGTTCTTTCAATACGGCGAGCACGTCTTCATGGCGAAGTTTTTCCGCGCATATGCCTGCCGCCATATTGCTGATGCAGGAAACAGCAAAAACACGCATCTTCAAATACCGCGCATAGATCGCCTCGACCGCCGTACTCATACCGACCGCGTCAGCCCCCATCTTCCCGAGCATACGAATTTCCGCAGGCGTTTCATAGGACGGGCCGAACATCTGCGCATATACGCCGCTGTGTACGGTTACGCCCGTTTTCGCCGCCTCGGCAACGAATTTTTCACGAAGTTTTGCATCATAGGCATCGCTCATGTCGATAAAGACCGGCTTAATTTCGCTTGCCGCAACACCTTCCAAAGGATTCCTTCCCGTCAGATTGATATGGTCGGAAATAACCATCAGCTCGCCGGGGCGAACCCCGCCGTTTACGCCGCCCGCCGCGTTGGTGAGGACAAGCGTTTCCACCCCGAGTTCCTTCATCACTTCGACGGGCAAAACGACCGTTTCCGTCCCTTTCCCCTCATATAAATGAAACCTGCCCTGCATCGCGACGACGCTGTTTGCGTCCGCCCTGCCGAAAACAAAATTGCCCATATGCCCCTGAACGCCGCAGCGCGGCATCTCGGCAAGTTCGGCATAGGCGACCGTTTTTTTATCTTTCAATAGATCCGCAACGCCGTTCCAACCGCTGCCGAGGACTACCCCGACCTTCGGAAGAACGGATATTCTTTCTTTGATCTGCGCGGCAATAAAAGCCGCTCTCTCCTTTCTATCCATTTTTACGCCTCACTATTTTATCGTAAATTCCCGTATCATTTTCAAGCCCGAAACGAGCGCGGACGAAAGCCGCTATTCGGTCAAACCCGATAAGCGTGTGCAGGTTTTCGGGAAGGATCCCGTCGCCGTATATTAAAAGCGGCACATATTCGCGCGAATGGTCGGTAGACGGCGTAGTCGGATCGCAGCCGTGATCCGCCGCGATCATCAGAATATCATCCCCGCGCATGGCATTCATCATAGCCGGCAGCGAATCGTCAAAGTATCTGAGCGCCTCGGCATACCCCCGCACGTCGTTTCGGTGCCCGTACAGCATATCCGTATCGACGAGATTTGCAAAAACAAAGCCGTCCTTTTGCTCTTTCAAAAGCATTTTGACCGCCTTTATCCCCTCCGCATTGTTGCCCGTATGGATACTGCGGCAAATGCCTCGCCCGCAGAAAATGTCCTTGATCTTTCCCACGGCGACTACGTCGACGCCCGCGGCATACAAATCGTCGAGAACGGTTTTGCCCGGCGGTTCAAGCGCGTAGTCGCGCCTGTCTTCTGTTCTGATAAATTTGCCGTTTTCGTGAATGAAAGGCCGCGCTATGACGCGCCCGACCGCCCTGTCGCCCGTCATCAAAGCACGCGCCTTTTCGCATATTTCGTACAGCCTTTCGAGCGGAACGACGGAAGTGTCCGCCGCGATCTGCATGACGGAATCTTGCGAAGTATATAAAATCGGTTTCCCCGTCCGCAGATGTTCTTCTCCGAGCCGCTGAATGATCTCCGTTCCCGACGCGGCTTCATTGCCGAGGAATCCGCACCCGGCCGCGCGTTCAAGCTCTGAAACGACGTCTTGCGGAAACTTTTTATATATTCTGAAAGGCTTATCCAGAACAAGCCCCGCTATTTCGTAATGCCCTGCGGTCGTATCCTTTGCGGCGGTCTTTTCGGCGAGCCGCGCATGCGCGCCCTTCGGCGCAGCTACGGAAGGCAGGCTTATGCCGTTTGCGAACGTCTTTCCCCGCACGCCGTCAATATTATTCAGTCCGAGCGAAACCATATTGGAAAGTTTTACACCCGTGTGTTCTACAATATGTCCGTAAGTATCCGAACCCGCGTCGCCGTAAATCGCCGCATCCGGCATTTCGCCGATGCCGAAACTGTCAAGCACGATCAAAAAAACTCTCATAGTCGACTTTACGCCCCCTTGTTAATATTATAGCACAGAAAAATCTACATTGAAAGGATTTCGTTAAAATTTTACGCCGCTCATAAAAAAATCGGGGTATGCCCCGATTTTTTTATTCATCGATCATGTTCCCGATCGCCGTGCCGTATCCCCTTGTCGGATCGTTGATGAAAACATGGGTTATCGCTCCTATAAGTTTTCCGTTTTGCACGATCGGGCTTCCGCTCATCCCCTGTACGATGCCGCCGGCAGTCTCCAACAGCGCTTTATCCGTAATTTTGACGACAAAGTTTTTATTCTGTTTGTTGTTTTTATCCACCTTTATGATATTTACGCTGTACTCGGCGGGCGTTATTCCGTCCACGGTCGAATATATGACCGCGCGCCCGGGCTGCGCCTCGTCGCTAATCTCTATCTTTTGAAGGGATGACAAGTCATAATCTTTTTCCATCGTACCGAAAATGCCCGTCGCGCAATTTTTATCTGCCGAGGCGATCTTCTTATCGTTGACGAACAGACCTTTCAACTCGCCCGCGCGGCCGCGCTCACCCTTTACGACGTTCACGATGCTGCAATTATAAATACTGCCGCCGTTCACGTTCATAAGGTTCCCGTCAGCGGAAGACACCGCATGCCCGAGCGAGCCGAAGCGCATATCCTGTCTTATAAACGTGACGGTTCCGATCCCGGATACGCTGTCGCGTATCAAAACGCCCAATTTGTATCTGCCGCTTGCCATATCTTTGACGGGAAGTATATCCGTTTTCAGCTTTTCTTTGCCCCTTTCAAGCGTAAGCTGGGTTTCTCCGCCCTTGTAGGAGGAAAGAACGCCGTCAATATCTGCGGCGGTTTCGATTTTTACGCCGCCGAAATTGATAATGATATCCCCGACGCATATCTGCGCATCCTTTGCGGGATTCTGCACGCCGTTTTCCGTAAGCACTTCGCAAATGCCTACGATCTGTGCCCCGCCGATGCCGAGCGTGAAACCCGCGGGCATACCGCCGAGATATACCTCGTTCCCGCTCTCCGCCTGCGCGGCGACAGGCATAAAAAACAATGCGCACGCAGCGGCAAACGCCGCAACTAAGATCAAAAATTTATTTTTCAGCTTTTGCATCCGATACCCCCGTTTTGCTCAGCAAAAAATTCACTTGCTGTTACTTTGCGTAATCAAACGCCAAGCTATACGGAGAAAAAATTTCCAACCGAAAAAGTTTCGGCAAAAAATGACAAAAGGCGCCGCGCGTTGAATGCGCGGCGCCGGAAAAAGCCGTTTTCTGTTTATTTTGAATTTTTTTTGTATTGACGCGCGGCCGCCGTCAGCTCGTCCGCAAGTTTTGCCGCGGCATTGCTGCCTTCACTGCCACCGAGGAGCCTTGTAAGCTCGCCCCGCAGCCGTTCGGGTTCGAGCTTGTCAAGTTCCGTGATCGTCTTCCCCTCGCCCGTTTCTCTTTTTGAGATGAGGAAATTCGCATCCGCCATGGCAACGATCTGCGCAAGGTGGGAAACAGCTATGATCTGTTTTTCCTTGGCTATATCTGCAAATTTCTCGGCGACCACTTTAGCGGTGTTGCCGCTGATGCCAGCATCGATTTCGTCGAAGATATAGGTCGAGATTTCGTTCAGCCCAGACATTTGCGTCTTAATGGCGAGCATAAGCCTGCTCATTTCGCCGCCGCTGATCACCTTGTCGAGCGGTTTAAGCGGCTCGCCCGCGTTCGCGGAAAACATCAGCGTCACACTGTCGACGCCGTTTTCCCCCGCATCTTCCGCATCTTCGCCGCTGTAAACGTTAAATTCGGCGCAAAAACGCGCATTTTTTATGTTCAGCGTTTTCAGCTCGCGTTCTACCCGCCTACAAAACTCATCTGCAGCGGCTTTGCGCACGGCGGTCAGCCGTTCGCATGCGGAACGGATTTTCCCCGCATTCTTTTTGAGCTCCGCCGATATTTTGGAAAATTCCTCATCGCAGTGCTCCAACAGTTCCGCCTCTTCCGCCGCTTTGTCGCGGAAGGCAAAAATTTCGCTTACCGAGCCGCCGTATTTCTTTTTTAGAGCTTTAATATGGTCGAGGCGGCTTTCCACTTCTTCCGCCTCATACTCGTTATAAGAAAAATTCTCTGCGAGCGAGCGAATGGTTTCGGCAATATCTTCCGTTTCGAGCAATACGTTTTCCAGCCGTTCCGCAAGCGACGCATATTCCTCTCCGTAACGCGAAAGTTCGTTCATCGCCCTGCGCCCGCCGCTGAGAGCGTCTACCGCGGCGCCCTCTCCGTTCAGACTTTCCGACGCTTCGGATAGCCCTTGCAATATTTTTTCCGCATTCGACAATATCAGCCGCCTTGCGAGCAGTTCTTCCTCTTCTCCCTCTTTCAAATCCGCCTTGTCGATCTCTTCGAGCTGATACTTCAATATATCGAGCCGCCTGCCGCGCTCCGCCTCGTCACCGCCGAGCGCCTTCAATTTGCCGCGCAACCCGCGCCTTTTTTCGGCAAGCTCCTTCAAAACGGATTTTTCGCGTTCGGCAGGCTCGCTGGCAAAGCGGTCTATCGTTTCGAGCTGATGCGATGCATTCAACAGATAAAAATGATCGCTCTGCCCGTGCACGTCTACAAGCCTCGACGTAATTTTACGAAGCATGGACGCATTGACGGGGCTGCCGTTCACTTTTATATCCCCGCGGCCGTCGCGGCGGTACCTGCGCGAAATGATGAGCAGATCATCGGATTCCACACCCAATTCGTCGAGAACGCCAAAAACGGCGCCGCCTTCCGCAAGGCGGAATACGGCGCTGACCGCGCATTCCTCTTCGCCGTAACGGATCATGCTCTTATCCGCCTTTGCGCCGAGCACAAAATTTATGCTGTCTAAAATGACAGATTTACCCGAACCCGTTTCACCCGAAAGCACGTTGAGACCTTCGGAAAATTCAAGTTCTGCGCGCTCTATAAGTGCGACATTTTTTATCGTCAGTTTTTCAAGCATGGCTTTTTACTTCAAAAATTCGTTGAGCTTTTCGACGACTATTTTTGCCTTTTCCTCACTTTCCGCAACGATCAAAAGGGTATCGTCGCCCGCAATGGAGCCGACAATTTCAGGAAAATTCAGCTTATCGACGATCATTCCCGCATTGCTGCCGTTGCCTCGCAGGGTTTTAACAACGACCTGATTGAGCGCACTGCGAATAGAGAGCACGCACTCGCGGAAAAGATTGTGCATTTTGGGAGATATTTTGTTATTCCCCTCGTCGATATAGGCGTATTTGTATTTCTTTTCCGAACCGGCCACTTTAAAAAGGCGCAATTCTTTAATATCGCGCGAAACGGTCGCCTGTGTAACACTGTAATTCAGTTTATTAAGTTCGTCGCAAAGCTCTTCCTGCGTTTCTATTTCTTTTTTGGAAATAATTTCGAGGATCGCCGCGTGTCTGCCGCTTCGCATCATTCCGTTCTCCCCCTTTGACTGCTCCATTTATTCAGTTTGAACAAAAGTTTGTCGAAAAAGTTATTGTCGCTGCTCTTGATGAAACGCACGGAAAAATCCGCTTTTTTTACGGTAACAACGCTTTCTTTCCCGAATGCACCGCTGAATTTACCGTCGCAAAAGAGCGAAACTTTGTTTTCCGCAGCAGAGAGGTCTACCCGCATCACGCTCGCATCCGAATACACTACGGGGCGGTTATGCAGAGAGTGCGCGCATATCGGCGTAAGAATAAAGGCGCGGATATCGGGCGTCAAAACAGGACCGCCCGCCGAAAGCGAATACGCCGTGGAACCCGTCGGCGTACTGACGATGATGCCGTCGCCTACGAACCCGTCCACCTTCTTTCCGTCTATAAAAGCGGATATCGCAACCACGTTATCGTCTGCGCCCTCTTCATAGCGCCGCTGAAAAACCGCCTCGTTGAGCGCATAAAATTCAGCGCCGCCCGCCTCTATGCTGAGAACGCTGCGCATTTCCACTTCATACTTGCCGCTAATGAGATCGACCGCTTTTTCGAGCTGTTCGCCCTCGAACTCCGTCAAAAAGCCGAGGTTGCCCGAATTGATCCCGAGAAGATCGATCCCTTTTTTGCCCGCTTCGATCGCTGCTTTCAATATGGTACCGTCTCCGCCGAGCACGATCAGCACATCGGGAGACGCGATCTCTTCGGGCGAAAAATACGTTTCGTAAGCAATACCGCGCGCATTCAGAATGCCCATCAAGCCGTCACGGATAGGCAAAAATTTTTTCGTCGCGCTGTTACAGAATATTCCGACTTTCATGCTTTCATTATACACTATTTTATACATTTATGCAATCGATTTGAAAAATTATGCAAAAGTAATTTTTCAAACCGGCCATTGGATACGGCATTGCCCATTATTTCCGCTTGTCTGCGAATATATGCGCAGGGATCTGTTTTCGAAACCCGCAGGCGCACCGCATATAAAAAAGAGAAGGTGAAAATACCCCTTCTCTTTGCAAACAACTCCGTCTTTAATTTAAAAAGCCCTTGATGACAGCGTCTTCCGCCTCCTGTTCGGTCAGCCCCAGACTCATCAGTTTCAAAAGCTGTTCTCCGGCGATCTTCCCCACAGCCGCCTCGTGCACAAGGCTCGCCTCGGGAGATACGGCGTCTATTTTGGGCGTAGACACGATGCGCGCCTCGCCGAGCAGGATACCGTCGCATTCAACATGTCCGAAACATTCATTTTTTCCGATCAGATCGGAACCGAATTTTTGAACGGACTTGCCCTTTGCAACGCTCCTGCTTACGATGTCTGCACGGCTGTGCTCGCCGTTCAAATACACCTTGAAATCGGTAACGGCGCTCTCCTCACTGTCCGTCAGTATCTTCTCTTTGACGATGAGCTGCGCGTTTTTTCCGAGCGTCGCATACGTTTTGCGCACCGTGCTCGTAACGCCGCCGAGCTGCGTCGATTCCATCTCAAAGCATGCGTTTTCTTTGCAATAGATCTTCGTAACGGGATCGAACGATTTTTTGCCCGTTCCGTCGCCCGAGGCGTAATGCCGCTCGATGTATTTGACCTTTGCGCCTTTTTCAAGGTGAAAAGTATGCACGCCGTCGTGCTCGGCATCGCCGCATGCATCGTTGTGTATGCCGCACCCCGCGATGATGGTAACGTCTGCGCCTTTCCCAATGAAAAAGTCATTATATACCGTTTCTTTGAAATCGCCTACCGTAAGCAATACGGGTATATGCACCGATTTTTTGACGACGCCCGCTTTGACGACGATATCGATGCCGTCCTTATCCTTTTTCGGGATTATCTCGATGTCGGCAGTAGAATTTCGCGCCAGCAATTTCCCGTTTTTGCGGATATTGAAACTGCCCTCGGGAATATCGTGCAGCCCCGCGATGGTTTCCAAAAGTTCGGAATCTGTCCTGTCCATACCTTAACTCTCCTGTAAATTGCGCCAACACTGCGCGGGGCGCTTCGTAAGAAGGGCAAACATATCGTCGCCCCTTCCTGCCGATGTGATCTTGTCATGATCGAACAGGAATATTTTATCTGCCGTTTCCAATATCCTCTGCTGATGGCTGACAATGATGACCGTTTTGTCGCGCAGGCGCGCAAAAATCTTCACAAGGTCTTCAAAGCTCCAAAGATCGATCCCCGCCTCGGGCTCGTCCAGCAAAAAGACCTCGCCGCCCTTCGCGACCGCCATCGCAAGCTCGATGCGTTTGAGCTCCCCGCCCGACAGCGTGCCGTCTACCGCACGGTCGATATAATTGCGCGCGCAAAGCCCCACCGATGAAAGGCAGTCGCACATATCCTCGGTATTCATCTTTTTGCCGCTTGCAAGTTCCAAAAGTTTTTTTACGGTTATCCCCTTGAATCGCACTGGCTGCTGAAAGGCTATAGTGAACCCCATGCGGGCGCGCTCGGTCACGCCGAGCTCCGTAATGTCGTTGCCGTTAAAAAGAACTTTTCCCTCCGTGGGGCGCTCAAACCCCATAACAAGTTTGATGAGCGTAGATTTTCCGCTCCCGTTCGGCCCCGTTATGACGTTGATGCCCTTATCTTCGAAGGTCAGGTCGACGTCTTTGAGTATCTCTTGCATCCTGCCCGTATTTTCGTCCTTTACGGAATAGGAAATATTTTTCAGCTCAAGCATTTCCGTTTTTCTCCTGCGCCCACCGAAGGCAGGCGTTAACAGTATTTGGCTTTTTCACGCAAATTATAGGCATAAAAGCCGCCCGTGTCAACAAAATCGGGCGGCCTTTTCATGGAGGAATCCCCTCAGGTTTTGTTTCCGAAAGGTCAGACGCGCACTTCCCCGCTCTCTCCGAGCAGAACTTTGTGCTTTTCGAGGATGGGATCTATTTCCGCAGACAAAAACTCTTCCACCTGTTCGGGACTTCTGCCGATAAAGTTTTTCGCGTCGAGAATGCCGTCCAACCTGTCTTTGACCGCGGCGAACATATCGTCTGCCTTTATAAGATCTATCAGGTTGTTGTCTTTGCCCTCAACTTTGACGTTTTTGGACGCCTCCATGGAAAGAACGCGGATGCGCTCGTGCAGTTCCTGCCTGTTTCCGCCCGCTTTTACGCATTCCATCATGATATTTTCCGTCGCCATGAACGGAAGTTCCGCCGCAATGTGCTTGGCGATGACTTTCTCGTAAACGACAAGATTTTCCGAAATATTCAGATACAGATTGAGTATCGCATCCACAGACAAAAACGCCTGCGCGATGACGATGCGCTTGTTCGCGCTGTCGTCGAGGGTGCGCTCAAACCACTGCGTCGACGCGGTGACCGCCGCATTGATCGGAAGGCTGAGGACATAGCGCGAGAGCGAGCCCATGCGTTCGCTGCGCATGGGGTTGCGCTTGTACGCCATCGCAGACGAGCCGATCTGATGCTTTTCAAACGGCTCTTCTATCTCCTTCATGTGCTGCAAAAGACGTATATCGTTGGAGAAACGGTAGGCGCTCTGCGCGATCTGCGAAAGAACGCACAGCACGTTGTAATCGAATTTTCTCGGATAAGTCTGTCCCGTAACGCCATATACTTTTGTATAGCCGAGCTTTTCGACGACCTTTTTTTCGAGCTCGCGGACTTTTGCGCCGTCCCCTTCGAAGAGGTCGAGAAAGCTCGCCTGCGTGCCGGTAGTGCCCTTTACGCCGCGCAATTTGACCGTCTCTTTCAGGTTCATGAGAGAAACGTAATCCATCTCTAAGTCGGAAAGCCAGAGCGTGGCGCGCTTGCCTACGGTGGTGAGCTGCGCGGGCTGCAAATGGGTAAAGCCGAGTGTGGGGAGAGATTTGTATTTGCGGGCAAACGCGCGAAGCTTGTCCATTACGTTGACGAGCTTTTTCAGCACCATGTCGAGCGCGTTGTCGATGATGATGACCTCGGCATTGTCTGTAACATAGCACGACGTAGCGCCGAGGTGGATGATCCCTGCGGCCTTCTTCGCCTGTTTGCCGAACGCCTTGACGTGCGCCATAACGTCGTGGCGCACCTCGCTTTCAAATTTGCGCGCATCTTCGTAATTGATGTCGTCGGCATATTTTTTCATCTCGGCGATCTGTTCGTCGGTGATGTTCAGCCCCATCTCTTTTTCCGATTCCGCAAGGGCGATCCAAAGTTTTCTCCACAGGCGGAATTTTTTATCGTCGGAAAAATTCTCCGCCATTTCGCGGCTCGCGTAGCGGCTGAGCAAAGGGTTTTCGTAAACGGATGTGTCTGCCATTTTTATTCTCCCGTGTGATTTGTTTGATATTCGCCTATCATTATACACTAAAAAAAGATTTTTTTCCACCGATTGTGCGGCGCATCCGGCAAAAAGCGAAAGAAAATACGCCAAAAAATAAGGGAAAGCGCAAAAGCCCTTCCCCCTCTTTTTCCTGATCGATCAAATATCCGACTTATCGAGCAGATCTTTGAGCATTTTCATCTCATCGGGTGCGAGCGTTACGCCCTTGCCCATCCTCGAATGATCGGGGCTCCATGTACGGATATCGTAAACCGGTTCACGGTCGTTCCAACTTACAAGGTTGAGCTCCTTCGTCCAACCGTTCGCCGCCTCGCTGAGAACGCCCAGCTTTTCAGTGATCTCATATTTCAGTTCCGCCATAAAAAATACCTCCGCCGTTTTCGCCCACGCGGGCTTTTAATCATTATAGCATAATGTATGCGCCTTGTAAAGACATTTTCGGAAAAAGACGAAAAGGTTGCCCGCACACAACAAATTTTTGCGCCGCCTTATAAAGCCCCTGCAAAATTTGTGAAAACCGGCTATAAACGATTGACAATATCCGTCAGTTTTTATATAATAAATAAGCTGCTGTTGCAATGGCGAAAAACTTCATATGCTGATATGGCTCAGTAGGTAGAGCACGTCCTTGGTAAGGACGAGGTCGCGGGTTCAAATCCCGCTATCAGCTCCATATTACGAACACCGAAAAAACATTCGGTGTTCTTTTTTGTCACGATAGCGGGATCATCGAAATAACGTGACGCGATTGCGCCTGCGGCGAACAATCGCTGTTCCGTCGCGGCTTCGCCTCTCCTTACAAATCCCGCTATCAGCTCCATGCGCGAAACACCGAAATAAATTTTCGGTGTTTTTTTGTATAACGAAAACCCCGCGATAGTCGCGGGGTTGAAAAGAGGTTTACCGATGAGTCTTGAAAAAAGACTCCGATTGTGTAAAATAAGAACTGACCTGCCAGTCAGAAAAGGAATACACAATCGGAGGATATTAAAA
>CALVST010000010.1 GCA_944359365.1 uncultured Clostridia bacterium | reverse complement strand
TTTGGTTGTCCTTTGCTTTCTGATTACCCCTATACTAAGTGCCGATTATCGCACTTCGGTTGCTGATTATCCTGTATTGAGTTGTTATCGACATTATCAAAATCAATAAAATTGATATAAAGTCCTATTTTTGAAGGGTCTTCACGCACAAAATCAAAACCTTCCGAAACAAGCCGATATGTATCGCGGTTACACTCATAAAGAGGAACAGAGGGGAGATTGTCCAAACGGCTAATAATTTTACTCAATTCAGACTGAGTTAAATCAGGATATTGTGACAACAAAAAGGCTTTAAGGTCATCATACAAAAGGACATCTTTAAACGGACGATGAATTTCATCGCCATGCAAATAGGTATAGCCTTGTTGTTTGAAAAGTTCAATAATCGCCTTTTCAAGTTCAGATTCTGTAAAATTTCCTTTTGTAAAATGATAGTCCATAGTCTTATCCCTGTTTTAATCTGTAAATTATATCCGACACATTCTTAGCAAACCATTTAATTTGCTGCAATACGACTTTATCTTTTATAGCATTATCGTCTATAATCTTTTGGAGGCCAATTTGTAATTCTTCTAATGCATCCATATCGCCGGAAAGAAATTCTGCGATATTAGCTGCTCTGTAAAAACCCATAATAGCACCTCTCAATTCGGAAATTTGAGCAGAGGTACAGTCTGGCAATGCCGGGCTCACATATTTATTTTTACTTGTGCGATTCAACGCAATAGGAAGCACGACATCCCTCCCAATATGCATTAAGTTACAAGCAAAATAATCAGGGGGGACGATTTTGTAATTTGATGTATCCTCACCAACTTGTTTTGCCGGCTCAAAAAATTCCTTGTTCTTATTGACGCCAGAGACATCCCAACAAGTTAAATCCGCAATACCACAGCATTCCCTATATAATTTTAAGTAATCCCCCAAGCGCACTTTACTCAATGCCATAGCCGATACCTTCAAATGCCTTAATTAAAAGCTGTTGCGACTGCTTTTCCTGCTCGATAACTTCCTTCATTTCCTTTTGAATACGCGCCATTTCCTTGGGGAAATCGATATCGAGGTCGTGGTCGATAAACTCTATATACTTGCTGGGCGTAAGGGTATAGTTATTTGCTCTGATACCGTTTTCGCCTTCAAGCGTAACCGCCTTGCAGTATTCGGGAACGTCTTTGTACAGGTTTCTGTCCGCGCTCTGCCAAGAAAAATAAAGGTCACGAATTTTTTCTATCTGCTTGCGGGAGAGCACCGTCTTTTTCTTCTTTTTATTTTTATCAAGCACATATTCTTCGGTGTTATCGTCCCAGCGGCGCAAATCGACAAACAGCACTTCATTAGTTCTGTCACGCAACATTCTGCCGTTCAGCTCGTGAGCCTTTTTGTTATTATTCAAAATCCACAGCGTTACGGAAATATCCGTTGTATAGAACATATCGCGGGGCAAAACTATAATTGCCTCCACCTTATCCCTCTCCAAAAGCTGTTTACGGATAATATATTCCGAATTTTCGCTACCCTCATCGTCACCGCCAGCACCTGCGTTCAATGCGCCGTTTGCAAGGAGAAACCCGGCAATGCCGTTGCTTTCGTCCATTTTAGAGAGCATATGCAATATCCACGCATAGTTAGCGTTTGAAACGGGAGGCATAGCTCCCCACCCCTTAAAACGGGGGTCGCCTATAAGCTCATCTTCGCCGCGCCATTTTTTAAGATTGAAGGGCGGATTCGCCATAATGTAGCGAACCTTTCTATCCTTATGTAAATCTTCGGTGAACGTTGAGGCGTTCTTTTCGCCCAAATCGCAGGAAATACCGCGAATAGACAGGTTCATTTTTGCAAGTCGCCAAGTGTCGGGATTGGATTCCTGCCCGACCACAGAAACTTTTTTGCGGTTGCCCTTGTGCTCGTCCACAAAACGCATACTCTGCACAAACATGCCACCGGAACCGCAACAAGGGTCATAGACGACGCCATCGAACGGTTCAATAAGTTCTGTGATGAGCTCTACAACGCAGGCAGGAGTGTAAAATTCACCGTCCTCCTTTGTGCCGGAGGCAGCATAATTTTGAAGGAAATATTCATATACCCTGCCGATTAAATCTTCTTCTTTAAAGCGTTCCTCATTGATTTTATTGACTTCATCGATGAGCGACTTCATTGCGGACTTATCGGCATTCAATGAAACAAAAAGTTGTTGAGGAAGCGCACCTTTCAGCGGTGGGTTCTTCGCCTCGATATCAGCCAACGCCTTATCTATTTTAACAGCAATATCGTCCGCGCTTGCATTCTTAACGATATAGTTCCAGCGGCAATGCTCGTCCAGATAGTAGACGTTCTCTGCATTATAAAATGAAACTTTCTCTAAAAATACAGGCACATCGCCATACTGCTCTATAATTTCTTTGCGGCGGCGCTCAAATTTTACGCTTGCAAAGTTTAAAAAGCACAGTGAAATAATGGCATCCCTCTTCTTTTCAAGGCTACCAATAGTCCTGAGCGCCACGCGGCAATTCCAAAGGACGGTTTCCAACAATTGTTCTTTTGATTTTACTTCTTTCTTAGGCATATTTTGTGTTCCTTTTTTAATTTTCAGCAACTCTCCATATTCGTCTATCAGCGAAATATATTTCGCCGTTTACTGTATTGTGCGCGTTATTCATTAGCACATATCCATAAAACTTACCATTTGCGTAAGGAGGTTTATAAATTTTTACCCATTTTAAATCAGGATTCTCATCATTTGTAGCCGTAAGACACTTTTTACTTACACCCCTTTCGCTCCACAATTCATATAGGGCTTTTAATTCTACGCCCAACTCAGCTTGCTTTATACTGTTATCTTGCACATACTTGGGTATGCTTTTAGGCGCATAGCAAGGTTTAGGCTTATTAAATTTTTCCGTCTCAACAGGAATTTTCTCTTCATTGTTTTGGCTTTGAATTACGGATTTTTCCTGCGATGTTTTAAACTGTTTCTTTGCGGATATTACTTTTATACCCAGCCAAATAATTAGAACTAAGCTAAGTAGCGCAGCCAATCCAGATAAAATATAAAGAATTATATCGCTTATAGATTGTATAAATGAAACAACTGTTGATGTTACACTCAGTAATATAATTGCAAACAATATGTAGAGTGATATTCTCGCTTTCCCTCCAGAGGTCCTCCCTTTTAAAATTCGGGCAGAATAAAACACTCCTACACATATTGTTGCCGCAGAGAATGCGAGGCTCAATAAGCCTTTAATTATTATTTTATCAAAGATAGCAACGCCGGTTATTTCAAATATTTTAGGAATAAACATCCCCAATAACATAGTAATAATAATTGCCTGTAATGATTTCGGAACTTTTCTCTTCATTTACTTAAAAATTTTTTAACAATTCCCTTTTAAATAATTTAAAAGCTGTGGCGTGACCTTACTCCTGCCCTGCACGTTAGTAAGCCCGTGTTCGCGCAAGTCAGCAAGCGGAAATTTATCTTTATCATACTTTTCAATCAGCCTAAGGCGCATATACCGTGAATGTGTTTTCTCAGGCAAGCCCTTATAAAATTCTAAATCATCATTATAATCTCCGTATAACTCCGTGGCCACAACTTCACATTTATACATGATGGCTTTATACTCTCCGCCGACATAAATATAAACTGTATCCCCCACCGAGGTGTTATTTGTTTGACTCCAATCAATCGTGTCAAATTTATTGAAAGCCCCAACGATATCATAAAGTTTAGGGTTACAAGGAATAACCCAAACATCTTCTACTCTTGTCGGGTCTTTTCTGCCTTCAGCTTTGGCTCTTATCGTATTCAACCACTCACCGTTATACTTAAAATATCTCGGTCCAGCAACACCATGTTTTCCGGAAAGCTCAGTTGCTAACGCAGAAAGAGAGTAAGATTTTCCTTGATATTCAACTGTTTTATCGTCTATTACAGTACACTCAACACCGGAATTTGCTTTACCACGATTAAAGTATGTAATTACAGCGCCCACGGGAATATTACACTTGGAGAATGTGAAAGGAGAAAGCCGCTCGATATGTTCTTCTTCAATCTCTTGCGCAAGATCTTCATCTTTTCTCTCCTGCGCAGAAGGCTCCCAAAGTTTCAAACGATCCTTACGACCACCGAGAACAGCAATCGTTTCTAAAATTGAATATGCCTGCTCAGGAGACATTGCATAAAACTCGCGCACACGCAATTTACCGCCTACGTTTTCAATAGAACGCAGATTTGGATTAAGCTGGTCAATAAGAGCATGTAATTTTTTATCCGTCAATCTTTCTTCTACTTCATAAGTTGCATAGACTCTAAAAGCAAAAGGGATACATTCGCTGTTATTGAGCTGTTTTAAACGATTTTCAACGTTATCCGCATAACCAATCTTGACATATTCCTTAAACGACGGATTTGTAAGTATATAAATATAACCTTTGGTTCCCATAATCACTCCTCCTCATTTATGACATCCATAATGTCGCCGACGTTGCAATCGAGAACTTTGCAAATCCTGAGGAGAACCTCCATTGACACCGTTTCATTCTTGCCGAGTTTAGCGAGCGTGGTCGTAGAGATGTCGGCTTTGAGGCGCATTTCCGTCTTTGTCATCCCCTTGTCGATTAGCAATTTCCATAACTTGTTGTAGCTGAGAGCCATAAATTTTCCTCGTTAAATTATAATACAAGTCTATTATAGCATAACAATAAGCAAATTTCAATACCTTGTCAGCATTTTTAAATCTTTTATTTACATATCCTGATTATTTTATAAAAGACAGCAACGGGCGGCGGACTTTTGATAAAGTCCGCCGCCCGCTCATTGTATAAGTAATATTATTGATTTAATTTACGTGTTCCCACAGTCGAGTTCGATAACTATCCTCACCGTACGGAACTGCTTTGTCACTTTTTCGCGATAGCCGTGCTCATCCGCACAGAAGATAAAATGGGGATAAAACAGCTCAAATACGGCTATTTCGGCGTATTTTTGCCCTAAATACGACGTAGCACTACCATAGTCTCGACGTGTTTAGTTTGCGGAAACATGTCGAAAGGCTGTACGGACAAAATCTCATAATACCCTTTCAAGCCATCTTTCGTATAAGCGGGGTTCTTTTTAAGTTCGTTTCCGTCCTCGATCAGCGCGCCTGTCAAATACCCGATGTCGCGCGCCATCGTAGACGGATTGCACGAGATCATCGCCACATTCGGAATGCCCGAAACGAGGATCGCCCCGAGCGTTGCGCGGTCCACCCCCTTGCGCGGCGGATCGACCACCAAAAACACCTTATCCGCATCCACTTCGCGAAGCAGCGACGGCAAAACTTCCTCCACCCTGCCGCAGATATTTAACATCTTTTTGCCAAGTTTATTTGCCGCTTTCAGAGAATCGGCACATTCGCTCGCTTCCCGCACCGCCTCGATGCCGTAAGCGCACTTCATGTTTTTGGCGAGCATAGCCGTTAGCAGACCGCTGCCGCTGTACGCATCGATCGCTACTTCCGCGCCGCTTTGCGACGCAAAGCGGACGGTACGGTCGTACAATTTGCGGCAGACGCCCGCGTTTACCTGTATGAAGGTATTGGGCCCTGCCTCAAAGCGGATGCCGCATTCGCTCGCCGAATACTTCCCTTCTCCGAAAAGCAGGCGGAATTCATCGCCGAACACGGTATTCGTGTCTTCGCCGTTTATGTTCTGCCAAAGGGAAAAGCGGCTGAATTTTTCACCGAGCAACTGAATAAGCAGTTCCTTTTTCGGAAGTTCGTTTCCATATGTAACGGCAGTAACGATAAACGCGCCTTCGACATCGCGTACAACGATGTGGCGCAGCGTGCCCGTGCGTTTTGTCTCGTCAAAGCCGCGCGCACCGCTCTTTTCGATATATTGTTTGAAGACGGAAATGATATCCCCCGCCCAACAGGGATGTATCGGACAGCCGTTCACGGGTACGATGCGGTGGCTGCGCTCCGCATAAAAACCGATGACCGTATTCCCCTGCGCGTCGATACCTACGGGCAACTGCAATTTGTTCCTGTATTCGTATTGAAATTCGCTTTTGACGGTCAGCGGCACTTCCGTGCGGATCCCCGCGATCTTGCGCAGCGCATCCTGTACCGTCTTGCTCTTTAACTTTAACTGCGCGCCGTATCTTAAATGCTGTAACTGGCAGCCGCCGCACTTGGTGAACGCCGGACACCGCGGACGCACGCGCTCGTCGGCGGGCGTCAGTATTTCCAGCGCCTTCGCATACCCTATGCGCCCCTTTACTTTAAGCGCCTTGAATTTTACCTTTTCTCCCACAACGGTAAAGGGCGCGAAAAAAACCGTTTCGCCCTCGCGGACGATCCCTTCCCCGTTCGAACCGAACGATTCGACCGTGCCCGTAAATTCAAAATTTTTTCCCGCGATCACTCTTTCCACGATTCTCTCCCGCGAAGTCTACTGCCCGTTGTTATTGTCTTTCCCTTCGCTCTCTCCCTTTTCCGTATTCTCTCCGGACGGCTCTCTCTGCCCGTCTTCGGGCCCGCTGCCCGCCTCAGGCGCGTTCTCTGCCGGCCCCTCGCACTCATTTTCATTTTGCCCGCTAAGATCGCCGAATACGTCGGCAACATCTTCCCTCGGACCTGTCCGTTTGGCAATCCCGCTTTTCCCGCGCCCGCCGCGGTCTATTTTTGAAACATAAAGATCTACCAGATCCTGCGCCTTTATCATGAGCCAGTCATACAGCAGGAACACCGCCGCGCCTCCCACGACAATGATCGGATACGCCCATATTTCCAGCCATTCGTAGCGGACGGAAAACATCTCCGAAAACAGTGCCCAAGCCGCGCACAGCATCCCCACGAACCAAACCGCCTTTACCGCCCACGCGATCCAACGGTTGATCTTCCACTTTCTCTGGAAAGAATTGACGAGCGGATGCAGCCCGAAAAAGGCGATGAACGGAAATAGCTTATAAAATACGGCTATGCCGCCGAAGGGAAGGCATAACAGCGACGCCGCCAAATACGCCAGAAAACCGCCCGCCCAAAAGCCTTCGGCAAGCGGCAACATCAAGGCGATCGCGCCGAAAATGTATCCGGTAATGAACGCGAAAGGCACGTTCAGCCCTATGATCATAAAAACGGTCGCCAACGCCGCGGAAACGGCAGACAGCGCGATCTGAAAGGATCTCTTTTTCATGACGGCACCATTTTTCTCGCGCCGCGGCGCACTTTATCTGCAGCCGCAGCAGGAATTCAGACAGCAGTTGAACAGCATATTGCAGGCGCAGCATGTAGCGCACGATTCGCACAAACCGCCCCCGCCGCCCATTTGCGGCTGATCGTTATCCATCTGCGCATTGCCCTGCGGAGCGCCCGCTGCGGCGCCCTGACCGCTTTGCGCATTCTGCGCGTTTTTCTTGTCAAACTCGATCTTTTCTTTGAGCTTGCTGTACGCCGTCTTATACTTTTCGTTGTGCGGATCCATCTGCATGGCGATCTCGAGCTGTTTTTTGCTCTCGTTCACCCAATTTTTCCTGTAAAAGACGACGGAGTACAGGTAATGCCATTCGGCGGGGCGCTCGTTGAACGCGTCGAGCGCTTTCTCCGCTTCGGCATATTTTCCGTCACGGATAAGCTCCTCTACCTGCGTATACGACGAGTCCGATTTACCCGCCATGCGGCTTTCGCGCCGCTCGGTCATGATCTCGTTGTAAGCGACGTCTATTTTGTTGAGCATTTTCGCGGCTTCGTTGCCCGCCTCGCCCTCCAAAAAGCGTTCTTCCGAATATTTCTTTTTCAGAGTCTCATAAGCCTCGGAGATCTGTTCGTCGCTCATCTCCTCCGTAACGCCTAAAAGCTCGTAGTATTTTTTATTCATCCTTTCCTCCGGCCGGCTATCCCAATTTGATCTTCGTCGGCTTTTCTTTTTTATGGCACCCGCACTTGACGCGTGCCGTCGCTACGGGCATCCCACGCAAAATGATGTTGTCCGTCAAATCGCGGTTGAAATAAAATTTTATGTTTTTCAAGCTCTCCGCATTCTCTGCAAATACGCTTTTGAACACGAAGTCGACCTCTTCTCCGTTCCCGGCAAGCATGGCGGCCCTGTTCGCGTCGCCGAAAGCCGCATAAAACGGGTTGTAGTTTTTCTTTTTGACGTCTTTATCGTAATCGTCCAAAGCGTCGATGAGATACACCCACTTGCCGACGCCGTAAAAAAGGCGGCGGGTATGTTCGGTCGCAAAATTTTCGAGGCAGTAATCGGAAAGCTCTGCGATCATCAGCCCGAAAGGATCTGCCGCCATATCGAGGCTTGCGCAGTTCTTTTTCTCCAACTCGGAGAGCTTTTCCATGTACTTTTTGATGATCTCCGCCGCTTGGGGGTGCAGCGCCTTCGCCTTTTTGAATCCTCTTTTGAAGAAGGCGCGCGCGAACCTGCCCTTATGCTCGTCGGCGATGTCGTCGGTCAGCTTATAATAGGTGAGCATGATGTTGAGGCAGGCGACCGTTTTCGTGATATCGTCGGCAAGCGCCATCGGGCGGCGGGTAAAAATATTTGCCGCACAGCGCTGCTTTTCTATCTTCACGTCGGTATTCTTTATGTTGTGCAACAGTGCCGATAAAAATGACATGTCATAGGAAAGTGCGAAGCGCGCCTTTTGCCCGCAGCTCTCGCCGATGCTCTTGCACAGCCCGCAGTAAAGCGCTTTGTAGAGCATACCGTCCTTGACGTACATATAGGGAACATCCGGTTGGATATAGCCGAACATTACTTATTCTCCCTGATAAAAGCCCACCTTCCTGTAAACTTTGGAAAGCGTTTTGCGGGCAATGCGCGCCGCCGCTTCTTCCCCGCGTTTCATCACGCCGTTCAGGTAAGCCTTGTCTTTAAGAAGGCGCGCCTTTTCCGCCTGAACGGGCGCGAGCGCGTCGGCGACCGTTTCGCCTACGGCGAGCTTGAAATCTCCGTACCCTTTGCCTTCGAATTCCCGCTCTATTTCCGCGGCGCTCTTGCCCGTAAAAGCGCCGTAAATGGCGATCAGATTGGAAACGCCCGGCTTGTCTTCCGCGGCACGCACTTCATTTCCGCTGTCCGTTACGGCGCGTTTGAATTTGCGTATCACGGTATCGCGATCGTCCGACATGGTGACGTACCCGTTCGGGTTCTCGTCAGACTTGCTCATCTTGCGGGAAGGATCCGCAAGGCTCATGATCTTCGCGCCGCTGCCCTTCGGAATATACGCTTCGGGCACGGTGAATGTTTCGCTGTAACGGTTGTTGAAGCGAATGGCAAGGTCGCGCGTCAGCTCCAGATGCTGTTTCTGATCGGCGCCCACCGGCACGACGGCCGCCTGATACAGCAAGATATCCGAAACCATGAGCACGGGATAATCCATCAGTCCCATATTCACGTTGTCGGCATGTTTTGCGCTCTTGTCTTTGAACTGCGTCATGCGGGAAAGCTCTCCGGGATATGTGAGCGTATTCAGAACCCACGTCAGCTCGCAGTGCGCGGGAACGTGCGACTGCACGAACAGTATGCACTTTTCGGGATCGATGCCGCACGCAATGAAGAGAGCCATCAGCTCGAGCGTATTTTTCCTGAGCGCCGCAGGCTCCTGCCGCACCGTTATGGCGTGCAGGTCTGCAACGGCGTAAATGCAGTCGAATTCATCCTGCAGGGCGACAAAATTTTTGATCGCCCCGATATAATTGCCTATCGTTACCGCGCCGCTCGGCTGAACGGCGGAAAACAGCTTTCTTTTTTCTTCTCCCATAAAGTACAGCCCCTCGGCGCTGTGCGCCGAAAATATTCATGTGTGTGATTAAGTATAACACAACCGTATAAAAAAAGCAAACGGCTGACCGCTCGATTGCCAAAATTCACCGAATTCGACGGCTTTTTCACTCTGTTTTAACGCACGGGGCGGGTAGAATGCCGCACGCCGCCGCTTTTTACCCGCAAAAAAGGGCCGCACAAATGCGCGGTCCTTTCGTAACGGGGTTCCCGTTTATTTCTTTTCTGCGAATCTGAGCACTTCAGGGTAAAGTTTATCCTTGTCGGCAACGGTATCGAAGCGCACCTTTTTGTCGCGAAGCCCCGCAAGGCTCTTGGGCACTTTCATTGCCGTAGTGATGTTCAGATGCTTTATCGCCTTAAAGCTGTCCTTGATGTCGTTGCCGGTAAGCGCGTACATGACGTCCTGCGGGAACTTGTACGGGCTTGCCGTGGATACGACGACCATGGGCGTGTCGTGGTCCTTCTCCTTTTCCATATAATTGGCGGCGGCGTACATCGCGCAGGCGGTGTGCGTGTCCATCGGGTATTGGTATTCCTCGAAGAACTCGTAAATGGTCTCCACCGTTTCGTCCTCGCCGCAGTAATCGGAGTAAAAGAGTTTTGCAAGCTCTTCCTTTTCCTCGTCGTATATCTCGTACACGCCGTCGCTTTTCAGCTTATCCATGCGGATCTTGGTGCGGACGGCATTCCTGCCCGAAAGCTCGAACAACAGCCTTTCGAGGTTGCTGGAAATGAGGATATCCATCGAGGGCGACATCGTTTTATAAAATTCGCGCCGCTTGTCGTATACGCCCGTCTTGAAAAAGTCGGTAAGGATGTTGTTTTTGTTGGAAGCGCACACCAGCCTGCCTACGGGCAGCCCCATGCGCATCGCATAGTAGGCGGCGAGGATATTGCCGAAGTTGCCCGTAGGTACGGCAAAGTTCACCTTTTCGCCGAGCTGTATCTGCCCCGAGGAAACAAGGTCCAGATAGGCGGAAAAATAATAAGCGATCTGCGGAGCGAGCCTGCCGAAGTTGATGGAGTTCGCCGAAGAAAGGATATATCCCCGTTTTTCCAGCTCTTCTTTGCACGCCTCGCTCGTAAAAATAGTCTTTACCGCGCTCTGGCAGTCGTCGAAGTTGCTTCTGACCGCCACGACCGCCACGTTGTTCCCCTCCTGCGTCGCCATCTGCAACTTCTGCATCTTGCTGACGCCCTCGTTCGGGTAAAAGACCATGATCTTTATGCCGGGCGCGTTTTTGAACCCTTCGAGCGCCGCCTTGCCGGTATCGCCGCTGGTCGCAACGAGGATCAGAACGTCCTCTTTGATGCCGCACAGATCGCATCCTTTGCGCAGAAGATAGGGCAAAAGGGTGAGCGCAAGGTCTTTGAACGCGCACGTCGGTCCGTGGAAGAGTTCGAGCATATAGATGGACGAATCGATCTTCACGAGAGGCGCGGCGTCCCCTTCGTCGAATTGGGAATATGCCTTTTCGCAGGCGGCTTTGAGTTCTTCGAAATCATACTCGTCGAGATATTTATAAAGAACGGTCGCCGCGCGCTCTGCATAGCTCATGGGCAGCATTGCTTTAAGCTCATCTTCGGAAACCTCGGGAAACGCTTCCGGCACGAACAGCCCGCCGTCGGACGCGATGCCGTGCGCGATCGCCTCCGCTCCCGTAACCGTTTCTTCCCCCCTCGTGCTGATAAATTTCATAGCTCCTCCTGTAAAACGGCAATGTGCGCCGTAAAACTGCGCCCTTCCCCGCCGCGCGGGGAAGGGCGTAACCGCGTCATGACTTAGATATATTTTTTCACGAAATCGGGCAACTCCTCTTTCGCGCAGCTGACGGTGACGTAGATCGTCAGCCCGTTCGTGTCGGAAAGTTTGTCGAGCATATAATAGAACGCCGCCATATCCTTTATCTCTTTGCCGGCAATGCGCGCGGCGCCGTCGATAAACAGATATTCGTTGTCGTTATTGGCGGCAACGGCACCCTTGATAAAGCCGATGAGCGCCTCTTCGCCCGCGATGTCGTAATCGGATGTATCGATCAGACGGATATCTCTGTGCAGGTCGTACATATAACGCTTTGTATTGGTGATAAAGATCATATGCCCCTTGGCGGACGCGACTTTGCCGTTCGCCTCGTCGATGATGATTTTCGTCTTGCCGGTGCCTTTAGGGCCGTAAATAACTTTGATCATGGTAACCTCCGTCGAATTTTCTTGGTGCTTCTATTTTAAACTATTTTTCGGATTCTTTCAACAGCTTTTCAAAAATTTTTTGGATTATTTTTGAAATATTTTGCGAAAACGCCGTGAAAGCCTCTTCGCACAGCTTTCGGAAAGTTATTTCTTCTGCCGCACGCCGCCGAAGGCGACAAATTCGCGGTGGCGGTCTCTGTCGATGGAGCGGATCATGTTGTCGAGCTCGTCGTCGCCGAGGATGCTGTTGCGCCCCTCTGCGTACTCCGCGTCGATGATCTCTTTCATCTTCACGATGAGCGGATCTTTCTTATCGATCTTGAACCCCTCGGGCAGGCAGTAATAGTCGTTGAGCCAATACGCGATGCCCGCAAGCCCGCTCGCATTGTTGATGGAAACGCGCGCGGGGCGGTTGAGCAGCTTTTCGGTATCGAAAATATTGTAAATTTCGGGATCTTTGAGCATTCCGTCCGCATGGATGCCCGCGCGGGTGGAATTGAACGCCCTGCCGACGAACGGCGTATTGGGCGGTATGATATAGCCGAGCTCCGATTCGAAATAGCTGGCGATGTCGGTAATGGCGGTGAAATCCATGCCGTCGTCCGTACCGCGCAGGGAGGCGTACTCTATCGCCATCGCCTCGAGCGGACAGTTGCCCGTGCGCTCGCCGATGCCGAGCAGGGAACAGTTGACCGCGCTCGCACCGTACAACCACGCCGTAGCGGCGTTTGTGACCACCTTGTAAAAGTCGTTGTGACCGTGCCATTCGAGCATTTCGCTGGGCACTTCCGCATGATGGTGCAGCCCGTACACGATGCCCTGCACGCTGCGGGGAAGCGACGTGCCCGGGTAATTCACGCCGAAGCCCATCGTGTCGCACATACGGATCTTGATCGGGATGCCGCTCTCGCGCGAAAGTTTCATCAGTTCGTTGGCAAACGGCACCACAAAGCCGTAAAAGTCGGCGCGGGTGATGTCTTCGAAGTGGCAGCGCGGCTTGATGCCGTGCGCGAGCGCGCTCTTTACGATGCCGAGGTATTTATCCATCGCCTGCGCGCGGGTAAGGTTCATCTTTTTGAAGATGTGATAGTCGGAACAGCTCACCAAAATACCCGTTTCTGCGACGCCCGCGTCCTTTACGAGTTCGAAGTCCTTCTCGTTCGCGCGGATCCATGTCGTGATCTCGGGGAATTTCAGACCGAGGTCACGGCACTCTTGCAGCGCGCAGCGGTCCTTTTCGCTGTACAGGAAAAATTCGCTCTGCCTTACGATGCCTTTCGGCCCGCCGAGGCGGGACATGAGTTTATAAATGTCGACGATCTGCTTTACGGTAAAAGGCGAGGTCGACTGCTGCCCGTCGCGGAAGGTCGTATCCGTGATCCATATCTCCGAGGGCATGTCCATCGGCACGTTGCGGTAGTTGAAAACGACCTTGGGGATCTCGTCGTAAGGGTACAGGTCGCGGAAGAGTTCCGGCTCCTTTACGTCCTGCAGCTGATAGTGGTACTTGTCCTCTTCGAGGAGGTTTTTGCTCTTGTCGAAATAGATCACCTGTCAGAATACCTCCTTCACGAACGATTCGATGCGGTCAAGCCCCTCCGCGATATCCTCTTTCGAGATGGCATAGGAAAGGCGCACGCACTCGTCGTCGCCGAAGGCGATGCCGGGCACGACCGCGACTCCCTTTTCGAGGAGCATATCCGCCACGTCCAAAGAGCCGTTTATTTTCCTGCCGTTGTAGCGCTTGCCGTACAGCTTATTCACGATAAGCATTATATAGAAAGCGCCGTCCGGTTCGATGCAGCTCAGATTTTCGATCTCTTTGATGCGGGAGATCATGAATTTTCTCCTGTCGTTGAAGATCTCGCGCATTTTCACGAGCTCATCCTCGCTGCCGTCCAGCGCGGCGAGCGTCGCATACTGCGAAATGCTTGTCGGGTTGCTCGTCGCGTGGCTCTGGAAAGAGTCTATCGCCTTCGCAACGTCCTGCGGGGCTGCGAGCCAGCCGATGCGCCAGCCGGTCATGGCATACGTCTTGGAAACGCCGTCCACGAGCACCGTATGATCCTTCATGTAATCGCTCGCGCGGGCGATAGAGAAGTGCTTCACGCCGTCATAGATGAGTTTGGAATAAATTTCGTCGGAAAGCACCCAGATGCCCGCCTCTTCCGCCACTTTTGCGATGGCGCGTATCTCCGCTTCGGTATACACGGCGCCCGTAGGGTTGGACGGGGAATTGAACACGAGCATTTTGGTCTTGGGCGTGATCGCGGCTTTCAGGTCTGCGGGCTCCATTTTGAAGTGGTTCTCTTTCCTGCCTTCCACGAATACGCTCTTGCCGCCGCACACCTTGACCAATTCGGGATAGGTGAGCCAATACGGCGCGGGGATGATGACTTCGTCCCCTTCCTCTATGAGCGCGAACATCGCGTTGAAAATGGAATGCTTTGCGCCGGAAGACACGATGATCTGCGACTGTTCGTATTCCAATCCCTGTTCCTCTTTGAGTTTTTCCGCGATCCTCTTGCGCAGGGCGGGAAGCCCCGAAGAGGGCGTATATTTGGTATAACCTTTATCGAGTGCGTCTTTCGCGGCGTCGATGATGTGCTGCGGGGTGTTGAAATCGGGTTCGCCCGCGCCGAAGCCGATGACGGACTTCCCTTCCGCCTTCATCGCTTTGGCTTTCGCGGTGATGGCAAGGGTAAGGGAGGGAGAAATGGAAGAAATTCTCTTGGTCGTTCTCATAGATTTATACCTCGTAAAAAATTTTTTTGAAGTAGGAGCGCCGCAAATGCGGCAGATATCACTCCGTTTCGGACGCAAGCAGTCTTTCCCTGTCGGCAATGGCGAGGCTTTCGAGCATCCCGCCGATGTCGCCGAGCATAAAGGAATCGAGGGAATAGAGAGTAACGCCGATGCGGTGGTCGGTAACGCGGTTCTGCGGGAAGTTATAGGTGCGTATGCGTTCGCTCCTGTCCCCCGTACCTACCTGACTCTTGCGGTTTTCCGCATAGTCGCTCTGATATTTCGTATTATAATAGTCGTACAGGCGGCTCTTCAATACCTTCATCGCCTTTTCGCGGTTTTTGATCTGCGAACGTTCGTCCTGACAGGTAACGACGATGCCCGTGGGGAGATGGGTGATACGGATGCAACTCTCCGTCTTGTTGATGTGCTGCCCGCCCGCGCCGCCCGAACGGTAAGTGTCTATTTTCAGGTCCTTTTCGTTGATCGCTACTTCCACGTCCTCGGGTTCGGGCAAAACCGCCACGGTGACGGTGGAAGTGTGCACCCTGCCCTGCGATTCCGTTTCGGGCACCCGCTGTACGCGATGCACGCCGCTCTCATATTTGAGCTTGCTGTATACCCCCTTGCCCGACACGGTAAAAACGACTTCTTTCATGCCGCCGAGTTCCGTTTCGCTCAAATCGACGATCTCCGTTTTCCAACGCATGGAGTCGGCATAGCGGCAGTACATATTGTAAAGGTCAGCCGCGAACAGGCTCGCCTCGTCGCCGCCCGCGCCGCCGCGTATCTCCATCACGACGCTCCTGTCGTCGTTCTTGTCTTTGGGTAGCAGAAGAATGCGCAGCTCGTCGTGTATCTGAGAGAGCTTTTCCTTCAAGGCGTAACCTTCTTCGGTGAGCATCTCCTTCATTTCGGCATCGCTTTCCGATTCGGCGGCGGCAAAGTCGTCGTTCATCTCCTTTTCCGTCTTTTTGTATTCGAGGTACTTTTCGGCGGCTTCGGAAATTTCGGCGTGCTCTTTTGCGCACTGCGTCCACTTTTCGGGCTGGGCGATGACGGCGGGATCCGCCATTTCCGCAGATAATTTATTGTACTTGTCTAAAATGTCGTCTAATTTTTTTAACATAAAACTTACTGTTCACGCTGAATATGCCGAGCTGACGGCATATTCAGCCGTGATTTAAGGGTGCTGCCCTCTGCGGCGCGCTTATTGAAGGCACACCATATCATGCGCGCCGCATTCACCCGTTGAGACCGCAAGTATGCGGCTAATTGAGTACGCTTATCCAAAATAGCGATTTCGGAACGCGCCTTTGATTATTTAAATAATATCGCGAAAAAGCAAAAACCACGCTTTTTGCTTTTTCACTCAATTTGCCAATGCATTGGCTTACGGAAAGGGTGAAGCCGCGCGATTGTGTATTATGCGTGCCCTTAAATATCGCGGACAAAAACAGGGTTCCCAAAAATCGCAACGCGCGTAGCGGTGTGAGATTTTTGGGAAAAAGGAGCAACAAGCGCATATGCGCTGTGCGGCAAGTGATACGCGCCGCACGCACATCGTCGCCTTGTTGCGACGCGCGTTCGGGTTTCCCCTCAACTCACGACGTTTCGCAGGCATCAGCTTGCCGAGAAACGGGTGAACCTTTTTCACAGCACCGCCCTTACATACCGCTCCACGCCTTCGAGGTCGCGCGATATCATGGCGTATTCAAACTTTTTCAGAAGTTTCACGATCTCCTGCGCCTGCCCCTGCCCGCATTCCAAAAGGAGCAGACCGCCCTTTTTCAGTTTCTTGGGCGCGTCCTTTGCGAGCCGCCTGTAAAAATCAAGCCCGTCCTCTCCGCCGTCCAATGCGGTCATCGGTTCGAAATCTCGCACTTCCTTCTGCAAAGTTTCCAGATCTCCACGCTTGATATAGGGCGGATTGCATACGATGATATCGAATTTTCCCTTGACGCCGTCCAATAAGTCGCTCTGCGTAAATGTTATTTCGGCGCCGTTCGCAAGGGCGTTTTCCTTTGCAACCGCAAGCGCGTCCGCACTCACGTCGGCGGCGCTCACCTGCACGTTTTTGCCCTGTTTCTGCGTTTCCTTCGCCACAGCAACGGCGATGCAGCCGCTGCCCGTGCATAAATCGAGCACCGAGCCGCCGTCCTCAGCCGCCTTTATTGCCATTTCCGCAAGCATTTCCGTTTCGGGGCGGGGGATGAGCACGCGTTTGTCCACTTTTATTTCGTACCCGTAAAAGCTCGCGCTGCCGAGCACATACCACAGCGGTTTTCCCGCCATGCGCTCGCCCGCGAGCGCATCGAGCGATCTCACTTCGCTCGGCACGAGCATTTTGTCCGACTCTGCAAGCGCGCTCCTCGGCACGCCCGCCTTCATCGAAACGAGCCACTCCGCATCGCTCTCGTCGATGCCCTGTTCGGCAAAGACCGCTTTCAGCTCTTCGGTATATTTTTTCACCGTCTTGGAAACGGTAAAATCCGTTTCCTTTGCATCGGGATCGGCGTCCATCTCGTATACCTTTTTAAACGCCGCGATGGCGACTTCGAGCATATCCTCGGAAGGCTCTCTCGTCGTCAGTTTCTGGAGCGCGAACCCCGGCGCCTTGATGGGCAGAAGTATCTTGCTCTGCGATTTTGCCAAAAGTTTCAAGACCTCGTAAGAGATGCCCGCGACCAACGGCAGGAAAAGTATTTTCACGCCGAACTGCGCCAAAAAGCGCAGCACTTCATTGCCGATACCGTTGAACGTATCCTTCAAAAGCCAATTGACGAAGGAAAACACGACGATGCTGATCGCCATGACGAGGAACAGGAAGGTGGTGCCGCAGCGGTCGTGTATGCGCGAACAGGTCTTTGCGTTCTCGGGCGTGAGTTCCATGCCCTTTTCAAAGCAAGTGATCGTTTTATGTTCCGCACCGTGGTACATGAACACGCGGCGGATATCTTTCATCGCCGTAATGGCGACGATGTACAGAATGAATATGACGAGGCGTATGCCGCCCTGCGCGAGGTTATAGCCGATGCTCAGCTCCAAATGCGCCGGAAAGATCAGGTTAGACAGCCAAAGCGGAAGCGCTATGAACAGCCCCACCGCCAGAACGACGCCCAAAAGCGTGGCGATGAACGACACGGCGGACATCACGTTCAGGTGCAGCTTTTCCTCGCACCATTTTTCGAATTTGGAAGGCTCTCCCTCGTCGCCGTACACCTCCGCGCTGCGCATAAGGATCTTCGAGCCGGTCACGAGAGAGGAAATGAAGTTGACGACGCCGCGCACGAGCGGGATCTTCGCCACCCGTTTCATCGCCTTGGATGTGTTCAGCCTGCGGCTTTCCACCTGTATGTTCCCTTCGGGATCCCTCACGGCGGTGGCGTAAGCGGTCTTGCCGCGCATCATCACCCCTTCGAGCACCGCCTGCCCGCCGATATAAGTGCGGTTTTCCTTTTCCTTCTTTTTTGCCATTCGAACTTCCCTTAAAATTCCTTCAAAAAAAGAAAATCAGCCCCAAGCAAGCACTTAGAGCTGAAAATACAAAAACTAAATTCCGTATCTTTTTTTGAACTTATCGACTCTGCCGCCTGTGTCAACGAGCTTCTGCCTGCCGGTGAAAAAGGGATGGCATTTGCTGCAAATATCCACTTTGAGAACATCGCCCTTTTTCGTGGTGCCCGTTTTGAACGTTGCGCCGCAAGCGCAGGTCACGGTGACCTCGTGATAATCGGGATGTATATCGGGTTTCATGCTTTCACCTCTCTTTGCGTACTTTACTTTAAGATGCTGAATTATTATATATCATTTCCGAAAGCAAGTCAAACGATATTCGCCTGCATTGAAAATTTTTTTTGCGCAGAGGGCGCAAATGCGATAAAAATGGTCAAATCGCGCATACTTTGCAGGGCGGCAGGCATGAAAGACACCGCCCCGTTCGTTTTTTTTTGCTTTTTTCGCTTGCTAAATCCGGAAGATTGCTATATAATTGATTCTAACCAATTCTTTTGAGAGGATGCCATGAAAGTTTGGAAACTCCTTTCCCCGAAGGTCATCGCCGAAGAGGAAAGACCTGACAGCATAGCCTCGCCCACGCAGGCAAAAGTCAAGATCGCCAAAGTGCTTATCGCTTATCCCGAAATACGCGCCTACACGGGCGCGGCGGGCATACGCTATCCGCGCGTGCCGGGGATGTATGCCATCGGCGTGGTCGTGGAAGCGGGCGAAGGCTGCGTCAAGGTCGAAAAGAACACCAGGGTGTTCCTTGACGGCGTAGCGCCCTGCGGCGAATGCGCCGAATGCAAAAAAGGCAATAAAGACGGCTGCCTTTCTCCGCAGATCGCGGGCATCAACAAGGACGGGTTCCTGCGCGACTTTATCGTCGCCGAAGAGGCTGACCTTTCCCCCCTTCCCCCTTCCGTGAGCGACGACTGTGCTCTGTATACGGGGCTTATTTCCCTGTGCGAAGACATTGCCGGAACGCTCGACGCGGCTAAGGGAACGCACGTTGCGGTGATCGGCGCGGGCGAAACGGGCAATATTCTTGCGCAGCTTCTTATCTATCATCAGGCGGTGCCTATCCTGATCGATTCCGACGAAGAGCGCCTCGCCGCCGCGGCGGCGTGCGGGGTTTACTATACGCTGAAAGCGGACGAAAACCTGCTTGCGGGCGTTTCCGAAATAACCGGCGGAAGGATGGCAGAAGGCTGCGTATACACGAGTTTCAACGGACTTTCCCCCGACCTGCCCTTCGACCTTGCGGCACCGTGCGGCAAAGTCATTTACGCGGGCATGGAATTTGCGGAAATGAGCGTGCACCTGAAAAAGGCGTTGGACAAAAAACTTACCGTGACGGGCGTTACGGGCGACTGCCCGCAGAGCGCCGCCGCCATCAACCTTCTTGTGAACAAGGCTGTGGATCTTGCGCCTTTCCTCGCCGAGGAAACGGACGCTTCGGATATACCCGCTCTATTCGCGGCAAAGGCGGCGCTGCTCGAAAAAGAAAACCGTACCCGCCCTTCTATACTGAATATGATCTGAACAAGCGGCCGCCCGGCCATGCGGTTCTTTTCGGTTTTGGTGACAAATGCGCAAATTATTCAAGCTTTTATCGAGCAAATTTTTTATAGTGGCGATCCTGCTGCTTTTGGAGCTCGCCGTCGTCCCCGCGACGCTCATATGGCTTTCCATGCAGTTCCCGACAGTGGGAACGTATGTAAGCGCCATATTCCTTATCATAGACATCATCCTCGTGCTCTACATCATCAATTCTGAGATCAATGCGGAGTACAAGATCGCGTGGATCGTTCCCATTCTGCTGATACCGCCCATCGGCGCCTGCCTTTATTTTATATTCCGCAGGCGCAAAAACCCGCGGCGCAAACTCAAACGTCACCTGATGCACGACCTTCCCGGCATCGTCAAACTGTACGAACGCCAACCCTCGGCGGACTGCCGTTTCCTTGAACTCGGCAGTTTCCCCGCGCAGTGTGCGGAATTTGTGCGCAAAGAGAGCGCCATGCCTGCCACCGACTGTTACGAATATAAATATTTCACTTCGGGCGAGGAATACGGCGCGCAGCTCGAAAAAGAACTTGCCGCCGCCCAAAAGTATATTTTTCTCGAATTTTTCGTCATATCTGAGGGGAAATTTTGGGATCGCATCCACAAAATTTTGCTCGAAAAGGTCGCAAACGGGGTAGATGTGCGCATCATTTACGATGACATCGGCTCGCTGCTCGGTATTCCGCACAACTTCGCCTCGCTCTTGGAAAAGGAAGGCATACGCTGCCTCTGCTTCAACCGTTTCCGCCCCGTGCTCGACGTTGCGCAGAACAACCGCACCCACAGAAAGATCGTCGTCATAGACGGCGAAACGGCGTTCACGGGCGGCATCAACATCGCCGACGAGTACACGAACGAAATCGAATTGCACGGGCACTGGAAGGATACGGGCGTAATGGTACGCGGGCGCGCGGCGCAGAATTTTTCCGCCATGTTCTTGCAGCTTTGGGAGATGAAAAACGCCGAGGACGGGATAAACGAGGAGGACTTCGAAAGATATATTTCCAAATCGCCCGAAGGTAAATATGTCTGCCTGCCCTTTGCAGACTCCCCCTTTACAGGCGGGCACAACATATGCGAATCGCTGTATCTGAAAACGATCTATAATGCGAAAAAATATGTATACATCAATACGCCCTATCTCATCCTGGACGACGAAATGAAAAAAGCGCTCATCACGGCGGCGCATTCGGGCGTAGACGTGCGTATCACCGTCCCCTTTATTCCCGACAAAAAGTACGTTTACGCGGTCACAAAGGCGTTCTATACCCCTCTCATCAAAGAGGGAATACGCATCTACCGCTACATGCCGGGTTTTATCCACGCAAAGAGCATCGTCAGCGACGGGAACGTGTGCATCATTGGCTCGTCAAACATGGATTTTCGCAGTTTTTATCTGCACTGCGAGTGCAACATCATGTTTTTCGACAAAGAAGTTGCAGACGATCTATACCACGACTATTTACAGACGTGCGCCGTAAGCGAGCTAATGACGGAAAAAAGCAGCAAAACGTCGCTTTTCAGAAAAATTTACCGCTCGGTGCTGCGCTTTTTCGCACCTTTGATGTGAAAACCGGCGTGTATCCGCGCAAAGCATAAAGAGAGAACCATATGATAAAACTTGCCGCAAGCGATCTTGACGGAACGCTGCTCGACTCCGAAGGAAAACTCCCCCGCGAGATATTCCCCCTCATCGAACAATTATATGAAAAAGGGATACTTTTCTGCGCCGCAAGCGGGCGGCAGCTGGTATCCTTGGAAAAGCTGTTCGCGCCCGTGCGCGACAAGATCGTATTCATTGCGGAAAACGGCGCCATCTGCGCTTTCCGCGGCGAAATTTTTTTCTGCAAACTGCTCAGCGCCGAACGCACCCGTTCGGCGCTCGCACAGATCGAAAAATTGCGGGGCGGCGACGTGTATCCCCTGCTCTGCACGCCCGACTGCGCCTATTACGAAGACGACGTGCAGCCGTTCGTAAAATATGTGGAAGCCTCTTACCTGAACACGGCGCACAGGGATTTTTCCGACGTGCTCAAAGAAACGGGCGTATGCAAGATAGCTGTGTTCGACGGGAAAGGCCCCGAAAACAACACGATGAAAATATTGCCCGAACAGCTGAAAGACCTGCGCGTGATACAATCGGGCGAAACCTGGCTCGACATATCCGCCGAAGGGGTGAACAAGGGCGTTGCTTTAACTTTCGTACAGAAAAAGTTCGGCGTTGACCGCTCCGAATGCGCGGCATTCGGCGACCACATGAACGACTACGAAATGCTGCTCGCGTGCGACCACGCCTATGTGACGGAAAACGCCTTTGAGGGGCTGAAAGCGCTCATCGGCAAAACCATCCCCTCCAACGACGACGGCGGCGTACTGCACGCGTTGAAAAACATCCTCGGCGGTTCTTGCGCAAGCAAATAAAAATTATATTATAGATCGCGCCCGCATTGCGCAGTTCGTGGCAATGCGGGCGCGGTTTTATTTCTTATTTCAAAATTTAACGCCACAAAAAATACGCCGACGGCAAATCAGCCGTCGGCATATTTTTCGCTCCCATATTTTCGGCGAGCTATCAACCCGATGGTATTATTTAAATTCTTTTTTCAAAAGGTCATATATATTGCGGCGCGTGACCACTCCCGTATTTGTATTCCTTTCGGCAGTTTTAAAAGTTCTTGTGTACTTTTTTTCGGCGCCGCAGTTGTGACAGACGCAGGTGATATCCACCACCGACTTTATACAATTCTGTTCTTCGATCTCCTGCACCACTGACCACGAAACGTCGTTATCGTAATCGTACTTCGTGTTGCATTCCTTGCAGCGCGCGCGCTTTTTTCTGTTTGCCTCCGCAATTACAAGTGCCAGCACTACGATCACTATAAGAATCGCAAAAATAATAATTGCAGCCATTTACCCTTCTCCTTTTTGTTTTTCTTTTGCAATCGGCTGCGTCGGAAACAACTTCCGCCCGCTTGCGTATTGTATTATAACATACAATACGATAATAGTCAACAAATATAATATACAATACGATAAAATATTTTGTTTTGAGCATAATTAGATTATTGTTTATGCATATGTATAAATAAGATTCCTTTATAATAAAGAAAAAAGGCGGCAGTATAAAACTATGACTTTGGAAGAACTGATAGAGCGCATCGGCTATATACGCAATCGGGCGAATCTTTCCGCGCGCAAGCTGTCGCTTGCCATAGGGAAGAATGCGGGTTATATCCATATGCTCGAAACGAACAGGAATTTTGCGCCCACTTTTGAAACGCTGCTCGAAATACTTGATGCCTGCAATACGGATACGGAAGAATTTTTTTACTATTCCATTCCCGCCTATCGGCACGATAAAGAGATCATCGAAAAACTCAGGGGCGTTCCGGAAGACAAAAAAGAGGCGTTGATAAGACTTCTGACCTAAAACCGTTTTACTTTAAAATGGATTTCGGACTAACCGGTCCGAAGCATCATGTCCCCCTATTTTCAGGTGCCCTTATGCGCCCGAAAATAGCAAAATTTAAGCCCCGCTTTTCAGTTGAAAAGCGGGGCTTTTAAGTTATTTAAACATTGTTCACTTGTTCGCCGCAGAATCTTCGAGCTGTTCCGCCTCTACGAGCGGATCGCTTTCCCTTCTGCCTGCCACGAGCTGCGGGCTCATGTTCTTGTAGTCGCGCACGCCCGTGCCTGCGGGGATGAGTTTGCCGATGATGACGTTTTCCTTCAAGCCGATGAGCGGATCCACCTTGTTTTTGATAGCGGCCTCCGTAAGCACCCTTGCCGTTTCCTGGAAGGACGCGGCGGAAAGGAAGGAATCGGTAGACAGCGCAGCCTTCGTGATACCCAAAAGCACGCGCTTTGCCGTAGCGGGCCTGCCGCCCTTTTCGAGGGCTTTGAGGTTTTCGTCTTCAAAGGTGAACATATCGACGAGCTCGCCGGGGAGCATTTCCGTGTCGCCGCAGTTTTCGATGCGGACTTTGCGCATCATCTGACGCACGATGATCTCGACGTGTTTGTCGTTGATGTCAACGCCCTGCGAACGGTAAACGGACTGTACTTCGTGAAGGATATAGTCCTGCACGCCCTTGACGCCCTGTATGCGCAGAATATCCTGCGGGTTGACCGAGCCGCCGTTGAGCTGATAGCCGGGTTCCACTTTGTCGCCCGTCTTCACTTTCAGCTCTGCGTTGAACGGGAGCACATATTCCTTCTTTTCCGCACCCGAGAACTCGTCGCGGATGGAGATATGCTTCTGATTGTCCTGCTCGGAAACGTATGCCACGCCGCCGACTTCCGTAAGCGTTGCAACGCCCTTCGGTTTCCTCGCCTCGAAAAGCTCTTCGACACGCGGAAGACCTTGCGTGATGTCGCCCGTAGCCGCGATACCGCCGGTATGGAAGGTACGCATCGTAAGCTGCGTGCCCGGTTCGCCGATGGACTGCGCCGCTATGACGCCGACCGCCTCGCCCACCTGAATGGGTTTGTCCGTCGCCATGTTCTTGCCGTAGCACTTCGCGCAGACGCCGTGGCGGGAATTGCAGGTAAAGATGCTGCGGATGGAAACTTCCGTAATGCCCGCTTTTACGATCGCCTTCGCCATGTCTTCAGTGATCATCTCGTTGGTGGCGACCATAACTTCGCCCGTGGCGGGATTGATCACGTCTTCGGAAACGAATCTGCCCGCAAGCCTGTCTTCCAGGCTTTCGATGACGTCGCCGTTTGCGCCCGTGATCGCGGAGATCTTCATGCCGCGCGGCTTTCTGCCCGCACAGCAGTCGTCCTCGCGGATGATAACGTCCTGCGAAACGTCTACAAGGCGGCGGGTGAGGTAACCGGAGTCAGCCGTTTTCAGCGCGGTGTCCGCCAAGCCTTTGCGGCCGCCATGCGATGAGATGAAGTATTCGAGAACGGTCAGCCCCTCGCGGAAGCAAGATTTGACCGGTATCTCTATCATTTTACCCTGCGGGTTGACCATCAGGCCGCGCATGCCCGCAAGCTGTTTGATCTGGTCGATGGAGCCGCGCGCGCCCGAGTTCGCCATCATCCAGATGGGATTGAACTTGTCGAGCCCCTTCTTCAGCTCGTTCGTTACCGCGTCGGTCGTGTCTTTCCACACGCTGACGACCGCATTGTAGCGCTCGTCGTCCTTCAAAAGACCGCGTGCGAATTTCTTTTCGATAAGCTCTACCTTATGCTCCGCCTCCGCAATGAGCGGCTTCTTCGCATCGGGGATGTGCATATCGAATACGGACGTGGTGATCGCGCCGATCGTGGAGTATTTATAACCGAGCGCCTTGATCTTGTCGAGCACGTCCGCCGCTTTGGGCGCACCGCCCGTCTTGAAACAGCGGTCTACGATCTTGGAGATCATCTTTTTGCCGACGGGTTCGTCTTCCTGCTCCTGGCGGACGATCTTGCCGTCTACTACGGCCTCGTATCTGTCTTTCAGAAGAGCAAGGTCGCACTTATTGCTGCCGCCGATCTCGTATTTCAGATAATCTTCTTTGACGTTCCTGCGGACGAAACCGAGGTCCTGCGGGATCGCTTCGTTGTAGATGATGCGCCCTACCGTCGTCTTTACGCGGCCGGAAACTTCCGTTTCGGGCTCGCCGTTTTCGTCAAAGAACTTGCCTTCGGGCAGTTTGACCGTGCGCCTGACGTAAATTTCGTCCTGCAAGGTGATCGACTTGGTCTGATACGCCATGATCGCCTCGTCTTCGGACGTGTACAGCGGCGCGCGGTACTCTTCCGCGCCCTCGGTGCCTGCGGGCACCTCGTCGTGGTTTTCGTTATACCATTTGCCTTCATAGCGGCGGATGATGGTCAGATAGTACGCGCCGAGGACCATGTCCTGCGTGGGCGTCATGACCGGTTTGCCGTCCGAAAGTTTGAGGATGTTGTTCGCGGAAAGCATCAAAAATCTCGCTTCCGCCTGCGCCTCGATGGAAAGGGGCACATGCACTGCCATCTGGTCGCCGTCGAAGTCGGCGTTGAACGCGCCGCAGACGAGCGGATGAATTTTGATGGCGCGCCCTTCGATGAGCACCGGCTCGAACGCCTGAATGGACAGGCGGTGCAGCGTCGGCGCGCGGTTCAAAAGGACGGGGTGCTCTTTGATGACGCCTTCAAGCACGTCCCAAACGGCGGGTTTCGCCTTTTCGACGGCGCGCTTTGCGCTCTTGATATTGTGGCATTGGCCGCTTTCGACCAATTTTTTCATAATGAATGGCTTGAAAAGCTCTATCGCCATCTCTTTAGGCAGGCCGCACTGATAAATTTTCAGTTCGGGCCCGACGACGATGACCGAACGGCCGGAATAGTCGACGCGCTTGCCGAGCAGGTTCTGGCGGAAACGCCCCTGCTTGCCGCGCAAAAGCCCCGACAGCGATTTGAGTTCGCGGTTGGAAGGTCCTGTGATGGCTTTGCCCTTTCTGCCGTTGTCGATGAGCGCGTCCACAGCTTCCTGCAGCATGCGCTTTTCGTTTTTGACGATCATGTCGGGCGCGCCGAGCTCCATCAGCCTCTTCAAACGGTTGTTGCGGTTGATGACGCGGCGATAGAGGTCGTTGAGGTCGCTCGTTGCGAACCTGCCGCCGTCCAACTGCACCATCGGCCTGAGTTCGGGCGGGATGACGGGCAGAACGGTCAGAATCATCCATTCGGGGCGGTTGCCGCTCTTGCGGAACGCCTCGATGATCTCGATGCGCTTGACTGCTTTGAGCCTCTTCGCGCCGCTCTGATTGTTTTCGATGATCTCGCGCGCTTCCTTGCTCTCTTTGTCGAGGTCTACCGCCTGCAAAAGCTCGCGGATCGCCTCGGCGCCCATGCCTACTTTCAGCCCCGTAACGCTCTCGTCGCCGTACTGCTCTTCGATCTCGCGCAGTTCCTTGTCGTTGATGACCTGTTTATAGGAAAGCGTGGGGATTGTGCCCGGATCGAGCACGACGTATGCGGCAAAATAGATCACCTGGTCGAGCTGCTTGGGCCCCATGTCGAGCAGCAGCCCGATACGGGAAGGCACCCCGCGCGAATACCAGACGTGCGAAACGGGCGCGGCAAGCTCTATGTGCCCCATGCGCTCGCGGCGCACTTTTGCGCGCGTCACTTCCACGCCGCACTTTTCGCAGATGATGCCCTTATAACGGATACGCTTGTATTTGCCGCAATGGCATTCCCAGTCTTTGGTGGGCCCGAATATTTTTTCGCAGAACAGGCCGTCGCGTTCGGGTTTCTGCGTGCGGTAGTTGATGGTCTCGGGCTTGGTGACTTCGCCGTAAGACCATTCTCTTATTTTTTCGGGAGATGCAACTCCTATCTGTATTGAGTCAAAATCGTTTAATTCAAACATTGTATTCCTCCCGATTATTCTTCGTCGTCGTCAGCCTGTTCGTCCGCGTCGTCCTCGTCGTCCCAATCGTCGAGATCGTCGTCTTCAAAGAGTTCGGAAGATACAAAATCTTCGTCCGCATCGTCCTCGTCGTCCTCTTCGAAAATGGAATCGACCTCTTCTTCCTCGTCCTCTTCGTCCTCGTCTTCGTCGTCGAAATTGAAGTCGATCTCTTCGACGTCTTCGTCGCGGCGGTCGATCTCTTCCTCGTCCATTTCCGCATCGGAGAAGTCTTTGAGCTGTATCTCGTCTTTCGATTCGGTGAGCACTTTCACGTCGAGCGCGAGCGACTGCAATTCCTTGAACAGCACTTTGAACGCTTCGGGGATGCCCGGCTCGGAGATGTTGTTGCCCTTTACGATGCTCTCGTACGTCTTGACGCGGCCGACGATATCGTCCGACTTGACGGTGAGGATCTCCTGCAAAATGTGCGCCGCGCCGTATGCTTCGAGCGCCCAGACTTCCATTTCGCCGAAACGCTGACCGCCGAACTGCGCCTTACCGCCGAGCGGCTGCTGCGTGACGAGCGAGTACGGCCCGATGGAACGCGCGTGGATCTTGTCGTCGACAAGGTGGATGAGCTTGATCATGTACATCTGCCCGACGGTGACGCGGTTTTCGAACGGTTCGCCCGTGCGTCCGTCGTAAAGCTGTATTTTGCCGTCCACTTCGCCCTGCGGGTTGACGATGTTGTTTTCCCTGAACAGTTCTTTGATATCTTTTTCGGTCGCGCCGTCGAAAACGGGCGTCGCGATCTTCCAGCCGAGCTGTTTGCAGACGTGCCCGAGGTGCACTTCCAGAACCTGACCGATGTTCATTCGGGAAGGAACGCCCAAGGGGTTCAGAACGATCTGCATGGGCGTGCCGTCTGCCATGAAAGGCATGTCGCTTTCGGGCAGGATGCGCGAAATGACGCCCTTGTTGCCGTGGCGCCCCGCCATCTTGTCGCCGACGGAAATTTTACGCTTCTGCGCGATGTATACGCGCACAAGCTTGTTCACGCCGGGTGACAGCTCGTCTTTGTTTTCTCTCGTGAATATTTTTACGTCTACGACGATACCGCCTTCACCGTGGGGAACGCGCAGGGACGTGTCGCGCACTTCCCTCGCCTTTTCGCCGAAGATCGCGCGCAGCAGCCTCTCTTCGGGGGTGAGTTCGGTCTCGCCCTTCGGGGTGACTTTGCCGACGAGTATATCGCCAGCGCTCACTTCCGCGCCGACGCGGATGATGCCGTCTTCGTCGAGGTCTTTCAGCGCGTCGTCGCCGACGTTCGGGATGTCGCGCGTGATCTCTTCTTCGCCGAGCTTGGTATCGCGCGCTTCCGTTTCATGCTCTTCGATATGAATGGAAGTGAACACGTCCTCGCGCACGAGCTTTTCGGAGATGAGGATAGCGTCTTCATAGTTGTAACCTTCCCACTCCATGAAGCCGATGAGGATGTTTTTACCGAGCGCAAGTTCGCCGTTGTTGGTGGAAGGTCCGTCGGCGATGATCTCGCCCGCCTCTACCCTGTCGCCGGTGTTGATGATCGGGCGCTGATTGAGGCAGGTCCCCTGGTTGGAACGCTCGAATTTTTTCAGCCTGTATTCGTCTACGATGCCGTTATCCTGACGGATGCGGATGAGGTCGGACGCGACGCCGATCGCCGTGCCCGCGTTTTTCGCCTTGACGATGACGCCCGAGTCGCGCGCGATGGCCGCCTCGATGCCCGTCGCCACGATGGCGCTCTCCGTCTTCAGCAGAGGAACTGCCTGGCGCTGCATGTTCGAACCCATGAGCGCGCGGTTGGTATCGTCGTTTTCGAGGAACGGAATGAGCGCGGTCGCAACGGAAACGAGCTGCTTGGGGGATACGTCCATGTAGTCGATGCGTTCCTGCGGCAGCTGCGTGATGTCCGCCCGGCGGCGGCAGGAAATGCGTTCGTTTACGAACGTGCCGTCTTCGTTGAGCGGTTCGTTCGCCTGCGCGACGACGTATTTGTCCTCTTCGTCAGCAGTGAGATAATCGACGTCGTTCGTGACGCGCACGAGCACGCACTTCCCGTTCTCGTCGAACTCCTTCTGCACCCTTCTGTACGGACTCATGATGAAGCCGTACTCGTTGACTTTTGCAAAGGTGGCGAGCGAAGAGATAAGGCCGATGTTCTGTCCTTCGGGCGTCTCTATCGGGCACATGCGGCCGTAATGGCTGTGGTGCACGTCGCGCACGTCGAAGGTGGCGCGGTCGCGGTTGAGTCCTCCGGGGCCGAGCGCGGAGAGCTTGCGCTTGTGCGTGAGCTCTGCGATCGGGTTGGTCTGGTCCATGAACTGCGACAGCTGCGAAGAACCGAAAAATTCGCGGATGACCGCCGAAACGGGGCGCACGTTGATCAGCCCCGAAGGGGTGACTTCGTTGGGATCCTGCGTCGCCATGCGCTCTTTGATGAGCCTTTCAAGGCGCGCGATGCCCACGCGCAGCTGATTTTGCAAAAGTTCGCCCACGCTGCGCACGCGGCGGTTGCCGAGGTGGTCGATGTTATCGATCGTGCCGATGCCGTAGCGAAGGTCGAGGTTGGTCGAAACGGCGGCGATGACGTCGTCCACCGTGATATGCCTGTGATTGAGTTTGTCCACGAGCGGACGGATCGCCTTTTTCTCTTCGGGAGAGATGTAGACCTCTTCCCTGCCGAGGATCTCGTGGAATTTTTTGCACGCCTCGCAGAAGCGGATGCGGTTTTCCTTGCGGCGCTCGCGGTTCTTGCGCTCTTCCTGCTTTTCGTCGTCCGTCTTTTTCGTTTCCGCGGTGAAGTACACGGCGTTGATGCGGTCGCAGAACTCTTCCGCCACCGTCTCCGCATCCGCATTCTTCATCGCTTCCGCGATCTCCTGCGAAAATTTGAAGTTCGGATAATAAATGGTGGGCAAAAGGCCGAAACTCTTCGGGTTCTTAGCCGAAACGGCTGAGAAGTTCACCGTGTTGTTGCCGATGACCTTATGGCGCATTTCGCCCGCGCGCTCGTCGGAAACGAGCACATACACTTCGTTGATGCCCGCATCCTGAATTTCGAAAGCCTTGGCTTCGGAGATCTTTTCCCCTTTGGAAACGATCAGCTCGCCCGTTTCGGGATTGAAAATGTCGTCCGCGGAAATACAGCCGGGCAGGCGGTAAGCCACGTTGAGCTTTTTGTTGAATTTATACCTGCCGACCTTGACCACGTCGTAGCGGCGGGGATCGAAAAAGAGGTTATGCAGATGCTGGCGGACGGAATCGTCTGTCGGCACTTCGCCGGGGCGCAGCCTTCTGTACAGCTCGATAAGGCCGTCCTGCTCGCTCTTGGCGGTGTCTTTTTCGATGGTGGCGGCGATCATCTTGTCGTCGCCGAAAATATCGGTGATGGAAACGTCGGAACCGAAGCCGAGGGCGCGCAAAAGGACGGTCGCACAGATCTTTCTCTTTCTGTCGACGTGTACCCACATAACGCCCTGCGAATCCTGCTCGAATTCCAGCCATGCGCCGCGGTTGGGGATGACCGTGGTCTTGAACATTTCCCTGCCCGATTTGTCCTTTTCCGACTCGTTGTACGCGCCGGGGGAACGGACGAGCTGAGAGACGATGACGCGCTCCGCGCCGTTTATGATAAAGGAGCCGTTGTCCGTCATGAGCGGGAAGTCGCCCATGAACACTTCCTGATCGATGACCTCTTCCTTGACTTTGTTGACAAGGCGTACCTTCACCCTGAGCGGGAGCGCATAGGTCGCGTCGCGGTTGCGGCACTCCTTCTCGTCGTACTTCGGCTTGGTGCCGAATTCATGACTGAGAAAGTAGAGTTCAAAGTGATCGGAATAGTCGGTGATAGGAGAAAAATCCTCGAACACTTCGCCGATACCCTCTTCGATAAACGTCTTGTAAGAGTTTTTCTGGATCTCGACGAGGTCGGGGATCTCTATCGCCTCGTTGATCTTGCCGAATCTCCTTCTCTCTGTCTTGCCGAACTTTTGAATAGGTAAATTCATTCACTTGCTCCTTTTGAAATTCGTTCCGTAGGTTGCCTGCGTTTCGGGCGGGAAGAATTTTTTTTCATTAAAATCCGCTCCGCCTCTTTACATATCCGAAATTTTGCTGTATAATATTTCAAAACAGCGGCGCTGCCGCGCGTTCCGTCCCTTTTTATACATTATTATATAAAAGCGGACGATACGAGCTTATGCTCGCGTTTTTTCAAAGGTAAAAAGGGTAAAAAGCACATTATATTCCATAATGATACAGTTTAGTATTATATAAAATTTTGGAAGAATTGTCAACTGCTTTTTTAATGCCCGAAAATAAATTTTTGAAATTTTCGGCAAAATTCGGCGCGGCAAGACAAAAAAAGCCGAATGACGCGCCGCGGCGCCCGCAGAGGCGCCTTTTTATTTCGGCAAACAAAGGATTTTTTATGCGGATAGACAAATTTTTGAAAGTTTCGAGGATATTGAAACGGCGCACCGTGGCAGAAGACGCCTGCAAGGCGGGAAAAGTATGCGTGAACGGGCGGGAAGCAAAGCCTGCTTACAGGCTGAAAGTAGGCGACGTGGTAGAACTCGCCTTTTCCGCCGGCAGTTTGAAATTCCGCGTGCTCGAACTCAAAGAAACGGTCAAAAAGGACGAGGCTGCCTCGCTGTATGAGATCGTTTCGGGCGGAGAACAATGAACATCGCGGCGATCATCCCCGCGGCGGGCGTCGGCTCGCGCGCGGGTTTTGCCAAAAATAAAATACTGCAAAAGGCGGGCGGCGTTTCCGTCGTCGCGCGCACCGTTGCCGCCTTCGCGCAAAACGCGGGCATTTCGCGCATCGTCGTATGCGCGAACGAAGCGGACAGGGAAGATATCGCCCGCGAACTTTCGGGCTTTGACGCGGCGCCCGCTGCGGGCGGCAAGCCTATCACGCTCGCCCCGGGCGGCGCCACGCGCACGGAATCGGTGAAGAATGCGCTCTGCCGCCTTGCCGCGCTCCCCTGCCCGCCCGACTATGTGCTGATACACGACGCGGCGCGCCCCTTCGTTTCGCAGAAGGTCATAAACGAGTGCATCGATACCGTGCGGCAGTTCGGCAGCGCCGTGTGCGCGCTCCCCTGTACGGATACCGCCGTGCTTGCGGAAAGCGGGTTCATCTCGGATACGGTGGAAAGGGACAAATTGTTTACCCTGCAAACGCCGCAGGGATTCGCCTTTGCGCCCCTATACGAGGCTTACGGAAAAATAACGGAGCACGAAGCGTTTACCGACGATTCGGGCGTATACAGGAAATACGTCGCGTCGCCCCGCCTGTTTATGGGGGAAAAGGCAAACGTAAAACTGACGTTTGCGGAGGATTTTCAAATGGAAACATACCGCACGGGCATCGGCACGGATACCCACGCATTCGGCGCGGAAAAAGACCACATCGTACTCGGCGGCGTAAAAATACCGTCTGAGCGCGGGCTCATTGCCCACAGCGACGGCGATGTTTTGTGCCATGCAGTGATGGACGCGCTCCTCTCCGCAGCGGGGCTTTCCGACATCGGGCACTACTTCCCCGATACCGACGCGCAGTACAAGGGCGCGGACAGCCTTGCCCTGCTTGCGCGCGTGTATGCGCTCTTGCAAGAGCGCGGATTTTCCGTCGTGAACGTTTCGGCGGCGATCTCGGCGGAAAGGCCGAAATTAGCGCCGTTTATCGCGCAGATGAAGAAAAACATCGCGGACGTATTGCACATTTTTGAACACGCCGTCGGCATATCGGCAGGCACGAACGAGGGGCTCGGCTATATCGGCCGCGGCGAAGGGATCACGGTCATTGCAACGGCGCTGATAAAGTCGGTCTGAACGGCGAGAGGAGAATCATGCAAAACCATCGATATTCCGACGAACTTTTGTGGCGTTGGCGATCTATGCCCGACGATACAGACGTCGTGCGCGCCTTTTTCAGTGAGGACAGGTCGCGGCGCATCCTCGTTTACCGCCGAAAGGACGGCACTTATTCTTTCGCCGACCAAACGCTCGAATTCGACGAATACGAGCAGGAATATTGGTGGCGTGGGACGGATAACGAATTGAGTTTTTATGACAGTGAGGAAAGCGTTCTTGCCGACATCGCGCTCCTGCTCGGCAACATGACGGAAATCGCGCAAACGAAATAGAAAGCAGAGGAGAATGAAATTGGCAAAATCCAAATCGGTCTATGTATGTTCGGAATGCGGCGCGCAGAGCCCGCAATGGTTGGGCAGATGCCCGAACTGCGGCAAATTCGGCACGCTCGTCGAGGAAATAACAGAAAGCGCCGCGCCGCAAAAAACCGTCAAAAGGGAGCGTTCGGTCTCCGCAAAGCGCCCCGTTCCCCTTTCGGAAGTCAAAGAAGAGCGGTATTCGCGCGTATCTTCGGGCATTGCGGAACTTGACACCGTGCTCGGCGGCGGCATCGTGCCCGGCTCGCTCGTACTCATCGGCGGCGATCCCGGCATCGGCAAAAGCACCCTTTTGACCGAAGTTTCCGCGCACCTCTCCGAAAAGCACCGCGTTTTGTACGTCTCTGCCGAAGAGAGCTGTTCGCAGGTAAAAATGCGCTGCGCGCGGCTGAAACTCGACTCTTCCAACCTTCTTTTACTCAACGAAACCTGCCTCGAGGACATCGAAGACGCCATCGAAGACGAAAAATTCGTCGTCATCGACTCCATCCAGGCGGTGTACACGAGCGAACTTTCCTCCGCGGCGGGTTCGGTCGGGCAGGTGCGCGAATGCGCGGGAAAACTGCAGCGCATCGCCAAGGGGCGCGGCATCACCTTTTTCATCGTCGGGCACGTCACCAAAGAGGGCGCGCTCGCGGGGCCGAAGGTGCTCGAACACATCATGGACACCGTGCTCTACTTCGAAGGCGAGCGGGAAGAGAACTTCAAAATACTGCGCGCCTATAAGAACCGATTCGGCTCGGTGCAGGAAGTGGGCGTGTTCGAAATGACGGGCGAAGGCATTTACGGCGTTTCCGATTATTCGGGCATATTCCTCTCCGAAAACCGCGGGGAAGCGGCAGGCAGCTGCGTGACGCCTTCGGAAACGGGCAACCGCTGCATGATGGTGGAAATTCAGACGCTGCTCGCAAAAACGGCTTACGGCCTGCCCCGCAGGATGCCGCTGGGCATCGACTACAACAAAATGGTACTGCTCATCGCCGTGCTCGAAAAGCGGTGCGGGCTCCCCTTTTACAATCAGGACGTTTACCTCAACGCCATGGGTGGCATACGCCTTTCAGAACCCGCGGTAGATCTTGCCGTATGCGCGGCGCTCGCGAGCGGATATAAAAACGAACCCATCGACAAAGACACCGCCGTATTCGGAGAGGTGGGGCTGACCGGAGAGGTGCGCGGCGTTACCTTTGCCGAAAAGCGCGTCAACGAGTGCGTGAAGATGGGGTTCAAACGGGTGATATTCCCCGCCAAAAACTTCAAGAGCGTAAAAAAATTCGAGGACAAAATACAGCTTGTCCCCGCGCAGTACGTCAATCAGATGATCAAAAAACTTTTCCCCGAACCGCAAACCAAATGAGTGCGACGGCACTTTTACGAATCAGATGCGCGCCCCGCGGCATTATGCCTCGGGGCGCGCATCTTATTTACGCGAGATCCGTTTATGACGGCGTATCTTTCGGCGCGTCGGCTGCGTTCTCGCCGCCCGAACCTTCCGCGCTTTTCGACTTTCTTCGCAGCAGAGGCTTATCCTGCGCGCACAGCCATGCGCCGACCGCCATGACGGCGAGCGCTATATAATAGGTATAATGCGGCATTTCGCGGAAAATTGCCAGCGAAAGCAGCGTGCCGATAAACGGGGAGACCGCGTAATAGGCGCTCGTCCTCGCCGCGCCCAAAAGCCTCTGCGCGTACACATAAAAGAATATGCTCAGCCCGTAAGCCACGCACCCGACGCCGAGAACGGCAAGCACCGCCCACCAAACCGTTATCCGTTCCCCTATGCAAAAGCCGATGACGAGCGAGCCCGTCCCCGAAAAAACGCCTTTCAGCAACACGATCTGCATCGGGTCTTTCGAAGATATTTTGCGGGTGCAGTTGTTTTCCAAACCCCAAAAGACCGCCGCGAGCAATACGAGCAGCGCGCCGCCCGAAAAGCGGAACGCGGAAATATCTTCCAGCGAGAGCATCGCGCACGCCAGCGTTACGAGCGCGATGCCCGCCCACAGGCGGGGCGATATTTTCTCTTTGAATACGGCGAGGGCGATAACTGCCGTCATCACGATCTCGAAGTTGTTCAAAAGGGACGCGCTCGCCGCGGAACAGTATTTCAGCCCGAACATCAGGCATACGGGCGCGGCGATGTCGAGGACGATCATGCCGACCGTGTACGGCAGTTCCGCCTTCGTGAGTTTTTGTTCCGCCTTCTGCCTTTTCGCTGCCCCGCGCGCGAGCGCGACGACGCCCATGCCGAGCCCCGCGCCGATGTACAAAAAACCTGCCGTCAGCGTCGGCGGCATATACCCGAGCAAAAGTTTTGAAAAGGGCGAATTGATCGCATACAGAGCCGCGGCAAGCACGGCAAAAAATATGCCTGTTTTTGCGGCGCTTTTCATAGCAATTTATCGATGGCGCCGTTGAGTTTTTCGATCGCCGCCTCATCGTTTTCGCGCACGGCGTCCGCAATACAATGCGCGATATGGTCTTTCAGGAGCAGTTTGCCCGCGTTCGCAAGTTCCGCGCGCACGGCTGCAATCTGAATGAGCACGTCGCTGCAATCCCTGCCCTCTTCCACCATCCTTTTGACGGCGTTCATATGTCCCGCCGCGCGGGACAGTCTGTCCAGCACCGCTTTCGTGTTCTCGTGTCCGTGCATATCCTTTCTCCATATCCCCCTAGGGGGGATATGCTTATTATAGTACGAAAGCAGTACAAAGTCAAGCGCGGGCGATACCGAAGCGCCCCGATACTACAAAAGTTTTTCCAAGACCTCGCCGATGTCTCCCGCGATGCAGGCGGAGCGCCCCTTGATCTCCTCGGGCGCGTATGCGCCTTCGAGGTTGACGCACGCATAGCGCGCGTTCTTGTTGCGGTAGGTCATCTGCCAGAACGGGTATTTGATGATGCCGGGCGTGTTCATGCCCACGCCGAGTTCCAAAAAGAGCACCTTCCTGCCCGCGTTTTCGGTAATGAACGCCTCGTAGCGCGCGCAGGCGGCATGCCAGCCCTCGTCCTCTACGAAAGAGTTATCCGCGCGAAGGTTCATGGACATCGGCTTTCCGCAGACGGGGCAGCGGGGAATGAGTTCGGAAGGGATCTTCATATCTTTCTGCCGCGCCAGCATCTCACGCACCTGTTTTTCGTTGTCGTACGTCTTTTTGTGGCAGGGAACACTGCATTGGAACAGCCCGTAATCGCCCTGCGTATAAAACAGCCGCCCTTTCTCGACCCCCGCGACCTGAAACCTGTGGTCTACGTTGGTGGTCAGAACAAAATAATTTTTCCCCTGCACGAGCCGCAGGAGGGTTTCGTAAGGCTTGCCCGCGGGTTGGTCGTATCGGTTGATGTAGACATACCTCGACCAATACGCCCAAAACTCTTCCAACGAAGGGTACGGGTAAAACCCGCCCGAATACATATCGCGAAAGCCGTATTTTTTCGCGAAATCCGAAAAGTACCTGTCGAACCGCTCCCCCGCATAGGTAAACCCCGCCGACGAGGAAAGCCCCGCCCCCGCGCCGATGACGACCGCCTCCGCCTCTGCAAGCCATTTTCGCATCATTTCCACGTCTTTTTTCATGACCGCATACCTATTGTAACAAAATTAATTACAACATGAGTATACCACTTCTTTGCTGTAAAGTCAAGCATTACAACATGGGCATTTCAATATTTTTATCCGACTCCTTTACATTTGGGACACTGCCTCTTTGATGAACTTCTATGATTTAATGTATCTTGCCATACGTTACCACATTTAGAACATTTCCACCATATTTTAATATTCTGTCCCTTTGTAACCTGATAAGGAGTTAAACTACCATTTAATGTGGGATGCCATTCTTTAGCAAGTTCTGGATTTGTTGTCCCTAAATCATTTATACCAGAAACAACAACTCTGTTTGCACAGCAAGGACACCCTTTGCCATGAGTTCTGTTATAAATCTTTGCCTTCCATATATATCCACATTTTTTGCATTTCCAATACGCAAATAAATGACTGCCGATTCCTATTTTTTTAGGATCAATATCTTTATTTTCTTCCCAAGCCCATTCTTTCATTAAGTCGGGTAACAAGGTAAATAAATCATTGACACCACTAACTATTGTTTTCCCAGAGCATAAAGGACATCCATTTTTATAATCTCTCGTTCTATTACATATAGCCGTTTTCCATTTGTATCCGCAAATGTGGCATTTCCAATTGACTATTTCACCGCTACCATATGTATAATACTCTGGACCATGCTCGTTTGCGTCATAATCCCAATCAAGTAAACATATTTTATTATCTAAAATCCGACGAGTAGACAACAATGTTTCTTTTTTTGTTAATTTCCTTTTTTCTGTTGCGCATACATTACAACCGTGCCCATTACTTCTATTTACGATTGAACCATACCACTCATTACCACATTTAGAACATTTCCACCAAACTTTTTCAGTAGAATTTGGCGCAAATAAATCAGGCGTTAATTTACCATTTTTTGTTGGATGCCACTCCTTTGCTATATTAGGAAACAAATTTTTCAGTGAATCTTCATATTTAATTGTCATATATTCTAAAATTTCATTTTTATCTTTATCTACATCAATTTTTGGTAATTTATGGCTAAAAAAAGTTAATACTTTAATAAATTCATAAATATATAAACTCAATATTTTATTATCACATTCTTCTGGAATATAATATATTTTATCTGCGTTATCAGCAGATTCCGCAAATTTTCCTTCCTTAATTCTATATAATTTTATTCCATTTTTCTTACAAATATTGTACTTCTTTCCCTCTCTTTTCAATGAATCTTCATTATGCCAATAATGCCCGTCGTATTCTATACCCGTCTTTATAGAGGGGATATAGATATCTATTTCCATAGTATTGTTAAATATGTCCTTATATTTATTTATAGCATCAGGATATATTTTTTTTATATAATAATAAAAGCATTGTTCGGGAAACGAAGTGCTTTTTGAACGGACACAAACAGGACAACCTTTTCCTTTCACTCTATCATAAATTGATTTTTCATATTTATGCCCTTTTGAACAAATCCAATATGCCTTTTTAGGTGAAAGTATTGCCACCTTTTCAGGATCTAAAATGTTTTTCTCATAATCCCATTCTATCATCAAATCAGGTCTTTGAGATTTTAAATCATTATACCCCGATAATATCTTTTTATTAGAGCAGTAGGGACAATTTGTCCCTACAACAGTCCTTTGCCGAATTGACGCTAACCATTTGTGTCCATTAGAACAAATCCAATAAACTTTTTTACAACTTCCCCAAAAAATCTCTTGCGGAAATATTTTTATTTTGTTATTTTCTTCCCAATCCCATTCTTTCATAAGTTCAGGAAACTGAGATTCAAAATCATTAAAACCAACTAATACCTTTTTATTTGAACAGTAGGGACATTTTGTTCCGCCTATACCCCTATGATTGATCGTCGTTGTCCACTCATGCCCCTTTTCACATATCCAATGCGCTTTTTTTTGACTTGCGATTGTTAATAAATATGGATTTAAATTCAATTTGTTGTTTTCTTCCCAATCCCATTCTTTTATCAGATCAGAGTCTGCAACAAATTTTGTTTGCTTTAGCATATTTATGCTCCGAATAGAATTTTCATATTAATTATAACACTTTTATTTTTCAAATTCAATAACTTATTATATTATATAAAATATAAGAGAACGACAAACTTATGCAAATTTATTAATTCAATAATTAAAAACATGCACCCCAAAAAGTCTACCCAACTTTTTAAGGTGCATATACCAAGCTGATTTTTATCGATTTTACGCGCTCTTTTTGATGACTTCGGGTTTTGCCGTGCCGAGAACGCATTCGCGCGTGATGCGCACTTCGCTGATGCCGTCGTTCGACGGGATGTCGTACATCACGTCGGTCATCAGATTTTCTATGATGGTGCGAAGCCCCCTCGCGCCCGTCTTCAAACGGATGGCGGTATTCGCGATCTCGCTGACCGCCGCGTCGTCAAAGGAAAGTTTTACGCCGTCCATGCCGATGAGCTTTTGATACTGCTTGATGATGGCGTTTTTCGGCTCCGTCAGTATTTTGACGAGCGCGGTTTCGTCCAACGGTTTCAGACTTACCACGATGGGCACCCGCCCGACAAATTCGGGAATCAGCCCGAACTTTGTGAGATCCTGCGGTTTGACGTCTTCGAGCGCCTCGTAATCCATTTCGTCGCCGGGATTTCTCACCTTGCCGCCGAACCCGAGGGAAGTGTCGTCCTTGCGCTTTGCCACGATCTTATCCAGCCCCACAAATGCGCCGCCGCAGATAAAGAGGATGTTCGTCGTATCGATGCGCATGCACTCCTGCTGCGGGTGTTTCCTGCCGCCCTGCGGCGGTACGCTCGCAACTGTGCTCTCGATAATTTTCAAAAGCGCCTGCTGCACGCCTTCGCCCGAAACGTCGCGGGTGATGGAAACGTTCTCGCCCTTGCGCGCGATCTTATCGATCTCGTCGATATAAATGATGCCGCGCTCTGCCTTTTCAATGTCGTAGTCTGCATTCTGAATGAGTTTGAGAAGGATATTTTCCACATCTTCGCCGACGTAACCCGCCTCCGTGAGGGTGGTCGCGTCCGTCGTGGCGAAGGGCACGTTCAGAATACGCGCGAGCGTCCTTGCCAAAAGCGTTTTGCCGCAGCCGGTAGGTCCCAAAAGCAGGATGTTGCTCTTTTCTATCTCTACTTCGTCGTCGTTTTTTGCTATTTCGCTGTTGATGCGCTTATAGTGGTTATACACCGCGACGGAAAGCACCTTCTTCGCCTTATCCTGCCCTACGATGTATTTGTCGAGCTCCGCCTTTATTTCGGACGGCTTTTTCAGCTCTACCTTATCCGACGGCACGGCGGTTACCGACTTGATCTCTTCGTTGCAGATCTCCACGCACTCGTCGCAGATGTTCAGTCCGTTGGGGCCTGCGATGAGCCGCTTGACCTGATCTTTGCTTTTACCGCAAAAAGAACAATATTGTTCGTTATCTTTCATAAATACCTCCCGCGCGCCCGCCCGCACGTTTTGCGCGGCGCGCCAAACAGCTTGCGCGAAAGAAAGCTTGCGCGGCACGAAAACTCGGTGCCGCGTATTTCTTCGCAATTCGCAGGAATGCTCCCGCGGTCATATAAATTTATCTGTTGTGGAAGACCTTATCGATCAGCCCGTATTCGAGCGCCTCGTCCGCGGAGAGATAATTGTCTCTGTCGGTATCGCGCTCTATCTCTTCAATGCCTTTGCCCGTATTCGCGGCAAGGATGCGGTTCATCTTATCCTTTATTTTTAAGATGTGCTCCGCCTGAATTTTGATGTCGCTCGCCTGCCCCTGCGCGCCGCCGAGCGGCTGATGAATCATAATTTCGCTGTTGGGAAGCGCGAAACGCTTGCCCTTTGCGCCGCTTGAAAGAAGGAAGGCGCCCATGCTTGCCGCAAGACCTATGCAGATGGTGGAAACGTCGCAATGGATATACTGTATGGTGTCGTAAATCGCCATGCCGGCAGATACGCTCCCGCCCGGGCTGTTGATATAAAGGCTGATGTCCTTGTTCATGTCTTTGGCTTCAAGATAGATGAGCTGCGCCACCACGGTATTTGCCATGGCGTCGTTGATCTCGCCCGAAAGGAATATGATCCTGTCTTCCAAAAGCCTCGAATAGATGTCATACGAACGCTCGCCGCGGCTGGATTGCTCCACGACCATCGGGATGAGGTTCATAGAAATATTGTCTTTCATGTACGCTCCTTAAAAAATTCGCGCGGAAAAAGCGTTACTCCGCCTTTTCCTCTTCCGCTTTCTTTGCGGCAGATTTTTTGGCGGCTGGCTTTTTCGCCGCGGGTTTTTCTTCCCCGTCCGCTTTTTTAGCCGCCGTTTTCTTTGCGGCAGGTTTCTTTTCCGGCTCTTCCGCCGTCAAGTTGTTGTTCGCTTTGAGGAAGTCGAACAGTTTGTTTATAACGATGTCGTTGCCGATGTATTCGCGCTGCGCGTCGTCCACGTCCTTTTTGTACTCTTCGAGCGTCTTATTTGCGGACTTTGCGAACTCTTCGAGCTTCGCGTCGATCTCGGCGTCTTCCGCTTTGATGTTCTCTTCGCGGATGATCTTATCCACCACGAGCTGGCTCTTGACGGTATCTTCCGCCTGCGCACGGTAGCCCTTGCGGAAATCTTCCATGTTGCTGCCCATGTATCTGAGATAATCCTCGAGCTTCATGCCGCCGTACTGCATACCGAGGCGGTATTCGGCATTGCGCACCATCATGTCGACCTGATTTTCGATCATCGCGTCGGGAATTTCGACCTCTGCCTTCTCGGTGATGGCGCGGAGGATGTTGTTCTCCGTTTCCGCATCGCCCTTTTCCTTCGCCTGCTTTTCGAGGCGTTCGCGCGTTTCCTTTTTATACGCTTCCACGCTCTCTGCGCCCGCCGCGTCCTTAACGAACTCGTCGTTCACTTCGGGAAGCTCTTTCTTTTCGAGCTTATTCAGCTTTACGGCAAAAACCGCGTCCTTGCCTTTGAGCTCTTCCGCCTGATAATCGTCGGGGAATTTGACGTTCACGTCTTTCTCTTCGCCGACCTTCATGCCGACGACCTGCTCTTCAAAACCCGGAATGAACGAGCCGCTGCCGAGAACGAGCGGATAGTTCTCGCTCGTGCCGCCCTCGAATTTTTCGCCGTTCACGCTGCCCGAAAAATCGATGGTCGCGGTGTCGCCGTTTTCCGCGGCGCGGTCTTCCACTTCCACGAGGCGGGAATTGCGCTCCTGCAGCTTTTTCAGCTCGGCTTCCACGTCTTCGTCCTTTACATTATACTCTTTCTTCTGAATGTTTATACCCTTGTAAGCGCCGAGTTTTACGTCGGGCTTTACGGGCACGGTAGCGACGAGAGAGGCGCCCTCTTCGCTGATATCTTCAACGGAAAGCTCGGGGCGGCCGACGACCGTGAAGTTATCCTTTTCCTTTTCGAGCACTTCCTCGTAATGCTTGTCGAAAAGCTCGTTGAGCGCTTCTTCATAGAAAACACCCTTGCCGTAGTTGAGTTCGATGACGTGTTTGGGGGCTTTGCCCTTTCTGAACCCGTTTACGAAGTACCTGCCGCGCGTTTTTTTGTACGCCTCGGTATTCGCCTCGTCCCACTCCGCTTTATCGAAGGTCAGGGTGATCTTTACGGTGCTTTTTTCGGAAGTTTGTGTATTGTACTTCATGATCTTTCTCCTGCAAACTGATAATCTTTTTATCCGTTACAGTATTTTAGCACAAACAGAGCGTTTTGCAAAGCGTTTTTCGTTGTCTTGCCCTATATTTTTTCTCGTTGCACACATAGATTTCGATAAACGGCAAAAAATGGAGGTCTCGATTTCCGTCCGCCGCATAATTGCAATGCAATCAGTTGAAAGAATTTTGCGTCACCATTCTGTCTTGCGTCAAAAAATGCGTTAAAAAGAGCAGCAGCAAAAAGCCGTACATGAGCAAAAATGCGATACTCGGGGCATACTTCACGTCAACCGCAGCGATGTAATATATACCCGCGCCGACCGAAAAGACAGCAACAGCCAAAAACAGACAGCGCAACGCAATACCCGCCGGACGACGAATGCCTTTTTTAGCGCAGAACCCGAACAAAACAGCCGCATACAGAGCAGACCACAACAAGAAATTCGGGCATGCCTCGGCAAAAGATAAATTATGTACGGGAGAATCGGAAGCAACGAGAAAAAATGAAACCAAATAAAAGGAACAGAACAGGTTGGCGCACCAAAGCACGCCGATCGCGACGGTCAAAGCAAGATGCTTTCCCCTCTTTCCGATAAAGAACAATGCGCCGAACAACAAGGGGAAGAAGAAAAGCGAAACACAAAAATCGGCAGAAAGTGCGGTATTTATCTGCGAAAAAAAGGATACGAACGGAAGTACGAAACAGAGCAAAAATACATTTGTCCAAACCGAACTTTGAAAGACTTGCGATTTTTCTGTCCGAGAAAGATCAACGGGTTTCCTGCCCTCCGCCGCGCCGATATATTTATATCCCTTTATGCGGTCGCAGAGGGCACGTTCCAACATAAAAAGGGCGAGTATATATGCCGCATCGGCGCACAGAGTCAAAAAGGTATCTATGAGCGTCAGATACTGCGGGCGGAGACTAAGGACGTTTTCCGGCACGAACACTTCCGCAACGATCGCCGCCGCGGACAGCGCCAAACAGCAGCCGATCGCAATATAACAACGCCTCTGCACCCGCTTATTTTTTGCACGAAAAGCTACGGGAGCCAACGCCGCCGTTGCCGATAAAAGCAATAGAGCGGCGATACCGAACGCGAGTGCGAGCACGACGTTGTCGGACAAAAGTACAAACGAAAAAATTTCGCCCGTCACCAGGCAGACAAAAAATGTAACGCGCGGCGCGGCGCGACCGCTCTGCTTTGCAAACAGGAACAGCACGAAAACGGCAATACGCACAGCGGCGGCACAAAAAAAGATAACCACGCCGAAAAAAACATAAAAACCCGATTCGGAAGGAAAAGATAATAAAATTTGCGCTGCATACAGCCAAGTATAAACCCAAAGCAGAACACGCAGCGCTTTTGCGGCAGAAACGGACTCGGCATTCCCGATGTCGAACCCATATCGGACATGCTCCATATCGGTCCCAATGGCCGGCGCATAAGACTGCCGCTCGGACGCACTCCCCAACAGTTCATCCGTCGAAATACCGAAATAGGCGGCGATCACGGACAGCGTGTGCGCATCCGGCTCGGTAATGCCCCGCTCCCAATTTGAAACTGCCTGGCGGGTAAAATGTAATTGATCGGCAAGTTCAGCCTGCGTTATACCCTTTTTGCGGCGCAGAAAGACGATCTTTTCACCTATTTTCATGCTTCACCTTTAATAAACGTCCTATATGATACATTATAGATGCAAAGAGGCTAAAAGTCAATATCTACTCCGACAATGCCGCGCAATGTTTTGTTGCGCCCCGCCGTTTTTGCAAAACGTACCCTGTGTGTTTGCTTTTCTCGGCGTTCTGCGTTATAATGTACAAGAAAACCGGAGGTAACCTATGCCCCAAGACGCTTTTACGCTGCGCCATATCGCCCGCGAACTCGACGAAATGCTCGCCGGCGGAAAGGTCAATAAGATCATACAGCCCTCGCGCGACGAGGTGAACATCCTGTTATACGCGGGCGGAAAGACGAGGAAACTTCTGCTGAACACAAACGCGTCGTTTGCGCGGGCGTGCGTTTCCTCCGCGCCGCGCACCGCGCCCGACGTTGCGCCCAACTTCTGCATGCTGCTCCGAAAGCATTTGACGGGCGCGACGCTTTTGCGCGCGGAACAGATCGGCTTCGAGCGCATCCTCGCCTTCACATTCGACTACGCGGGCGAATTTTCCCGCGCGGAGCGCGTTTTGTATGCGGAGATCATGGGCAAATATTCCAACCTGATCCTCACCGAAAGCGGCGTCGTGACGGGGGCATTGAAGATATCTTCCTTGCAGGAAAACTTCAAGCGCGTGCTTTTCCCCGGCGTAAAATACGCCCTGCCCGAACCGCAGGACAAGACGAACCCTTCCGACAAAGAGGCGCTTAAAGCCTGCCTCGCCGCGAGAACGGGCGAACTTGCGGATTTCCTGTTCGCGCACGTTTCGGGGCTGGCCTACCCCACCTGCCGCCTCATCGCCGAGAATGCGCCGGGCGATAACGCAGCCCTCGCCGAATACGTCTATTCCTTCATCTTTTCGGATGAAAAAGCGCCCGCCGTGGAGCGGAGCGGCGGAGAGGCAAAGGACTTTCACGCCCGTTTCCCTGCGGGCGAGCGGTACGACAGCGTAAACGCCGCGCAGGACGCGTATTATACCGAACGGGAAACCAAGAAAGATTTTTCCGAAAAAAAGCGGAAACTCGAAAGCCTGCTCCTTTCCCGCAAAAAAAAGGAAGAAAAAAAGCTCGGCATCCTTTTGGAGCGGGAACGCGAATGCGGCGACATGGAAAAAAACCGCATTTTCGGCGAGCTTGTAACGGCGAACATTTACGCCATAAAAAAGGGCGCGGACGGGTTGGAAGCGGTGAATTACTACGACGAGGAAGCGAAAACGGTGCGCATCCCCCTAGATAAAACGCTGAACCCCGCCCAGAACGCGCAGAAATACTTCAAAAAGTACAACAAACAGAAGCGGACGCTCGCGGCGGTCGCCCCGCAGAAGGCGGAAGCGCAGGCAGACCTCGACTATACCGAAAGCGCCCTTTCTTCCCTTGCGCGGGCGGAAAACATGCTCGACCTTGCGGAGATCGAAGAGGAAGTGCGCGCGGCGGGACTTCTGCCGCCCGAGCCGAAAAAGAAAAAAGCGGCCGCGCCCGTGCCCTTCCGCGCTTTCCGCATCGGCGGTTTCCACGTCTTTGCGGGGCGCAACAACGTGCAGAACGACAGGCTCCTGCGCGAGGCGGCGCCTTCGGATATATGGCTGCACACGCAAAAATACCACAGTTCGCACGTCATCGTGCGAACGGAGGGGAAAAAGGTGCCCGACGCCGTGCTCAAAGCCGCGGCGGAGATATGCGCCTGGTTTTCGGACGGAAAGGCGGGCGACAAGATACCCGTGGACTATTGCGAACGCCGTTTCGTAAAAAAGCCGCCCAAGGCAAAGGCGGGGTTCGTCATTTATACCGATTTTCAGACGGCGCTCGCCACTCCGGACAGGCACGAAAAGGAGGAAATTTTATGACGCGTGCGAAAAGCGGACTACCCTTCAATGGCGCCGAAGTTCCCGCGCCCTGCGGCGCGGCGTGCGGAGAATGCGCGAAATACCCCTCCGAATGCGCGGGCTGCCGCGAAATCGAGGGGCGGGTATATTGGCTCGAATACACGGGGCAGGCGGTATGCGCGGTATACGATTGCTGCGTAAACGGAAAGAGCTTGCTCGACTGCGGCGGATGCGCCGCCCTCCCCTGCGAAAAATTCACCAAAGATCCGACGATATCCGACGAAGAAAACGCCGCCAACCTTGCAAAGATGATATGGCGGCTGCAAAAACGCTGAAAAGCGAAAAAACCGGCGCGGCGCACCCGTACAAGGTGCGCCGCGCCGGTTTTATACACAAATTATTTGCTCCAGACAAAATTCTCCGTACCCGCGCCCAACTCGAAGTGATACTTCACGATGCCGAGGTCTATATCTCCGTAAAAGCCGCCCGTACATTCCGCAAGCACCTTGTTCCCGACAAGGGTAAAGCGGAATTTCTGCTGATTGGTCGCCGTAGGCGCGAGAAGGGCAAATTCCACGCCCTTCCGGAACCATTCGGGCGCATCTTTGGCGACGGCAACGTCGTTAAAAGTTTTGCTTTTGTGCGCGGCTCCCTGCGTTTTGCCGTACCCCACCGCGATGACGCAGGCAAGTTTTTCGCCCTTTTTCAGCCCCGCGGATTTTTTCACCGCGCCCTTGCCGAAGGTGAGCGCCGCCCAACAGGTATTCAGCCCGAGCGTCTGCGCCGATAAAACCAGCCGCTCGCCGTAGTACCCCGCGCGCTCCCGCAGATCCTTCGCCTGTTCGCCCGCAAGGACGATGTAACTCGTAACGCCCGAAAATTTGCCGTATTTTGCGAGAAAACTCTTGAACGCCTTCGGCTCGTTCTGCACGAGGCGCATCGAAAGCTCCCCCTCTTTATTGCACTTTTCTATCTCCTCTTCGAGCGCGAAAGCCGCCCCTTTCGCCAATGCCTCTCCCGTATAGCTCCGCACGGAATGGCGGGCGTATACCGCTTCTTCCAACGTCATTTTTTCATTTCTCCTTCTTCATGTAAAAGTTGACGAGTTTTTCCCCGCCCCGTTCGACAATGTTTTCGCGCACGAGAACGTACCCCCTCTTTTCAAAAAAACCGCGCGCGGTAACGGACGCATGCACCGTGAAAGAGGATGCCGCACTCCCCTCTTCCAACGCGTCCGCAAGCGCCGCGGCGACGCCCCGCCGCTGAAAGTTTTTGTGCACATATAAGCGGTCGAAATACCCGTCTTGCGTCATGTCGGCAAAGCCGACGATCTCGCCGCCCTCTTCGGCGACGAGCGCGCGCCGCCCCTCGCCAAAAAAAGAGCTCGTCCACTCCGTTTCGCCGCGCGGAGATGCCCATACGGCTGTCTGCGCCGCGGTATAGTCGCGCGAGCAGACGGCTCGCACCGTTTCGTAAAAGAGCCGCAGCGTCTTTTCCCCGTCGCCGCGCTCCATTTTTCTGATCTTCATGATATGCATCCTGCCAAAGCCGCCCCGCAAAGCCCTGCGAGGCGGCTGCAAAGGCAAAATTATGTATTTTTTTCTCTCGTGCGTACAAACAAGCGCAACAGCATGCGCACCGCCCTCGGCGGCCTTACGCAGATGATCTTCAAACGCTACACTCCTTCGGGCATTATTTCGAATACGAAGAGCACGCCCTCCGCGCAGTCGGCAAACGCGCTGTCGGCTTCCACGATGTTGCTTACGCCGCGGCAGCTCCCCGCGGAAAGCGTCAGCTCATGGAGCGGATATTTCAGCCCTTCGCTATTTATTATATGCGCCGAAAGCCCTACGGGTGCGAGCGATACGGTGCGCCCCCGCTTGTTTTCAAACGCCACCCTGCCCGAAGCGCAGTAAATTTCCGAATACGCCGTCTTCATGACGCACTTCACGCCCCGAAGATACGCCGCATACAAAAGCTGCATATTGCCGAAAAAGTGGTCTTCCCGCCTGCCTCCGCCGCCGTAAATTTCTATCTCGCGGCAGCCCCTTTCTATGAGCAGGTCGAGCGCTATTTCGCCGTCGGTAAAATTCTTTTCGGAAGGGTATACGACGGAATTTGCCGGCACATAGCCGAGCGAATCGAAGTCGCCCGCCGTGATATCGATCTCTATTTTATCTTTCGCCCACGAAAGAGCGCCGTCCGCCGCGAGCACGATATCCCCTTCCCTCTTTTCGATATCGCCCGCGTAAGGCTCTCCGTTGAGCAGTATGATGCCTTTCAAAATATGCCTCGTTACAGCGTGCGCAGATTGGCGATGGTCTTTGCCATGTCGGGCGCGTTGAACACGGTGCTGCCCGCCACGATGACGTTCGCCCCCGCATCTTTCACGCGGCGCACGTTCGCCTCCGTGATGCCGCCGTCTATTTCGATATCTTTGGCAACGCCCTGCGCGTCGAAAATGCGCCGAGCCTCTTCCACTTTTGGGAGTACCCGTTCGATGAATTTCTGTCCGCCCAAACCGGGATAGACGCTCATGATGAGCAGAAGGTCGCACAATTCGAGGCAGTCGTACACCTCTTTCAAAGAAGTGTCGGGATTGATGACGACTCCCGCGCGCGCGCCGCAGTTTTTGATGAGGCGCAGCACGTTTTTAATGTCCTCGCCGCACGCCTCGCGGTGCACGGTAATGATGCTCGCGCCCGCCTCGGCAAACGCGCGCACCTGATTCTGCGGATTTACGACCATCAGGTGCACGTCGAGCGGCAAAAGGGTGTGCTGCCGCACCGCGGCGATCATGTCGCCGCCGAAGGTGATCTTGGGCACGAAAGTCCCGTCCATCACGTCGCAGTGGATAAGGTCGGCGCCGCACTTTTCCAACTTTTCCACCGCCGCGCCCATCGCCGCGAAATCCGCCGACAGTATAGACGGCGCGATCTTGATTTCGTTGTTCATCTTTTCCTCTTTTCTTATGTCCGCCATTGCAAGCCATCTTTTATACTTCGATATTATGATAGCAAAAGCATGCCGCGTTGTCAACGCTTTGCCGAAATTCGCTTAAAATATCCGCAAGCGCGCCTTATTCCCCTTTCAGCCTGCTCGCACGCAGCTGCCCGCAGGCGCCGCCTATGTCCGCGCCCGTCCTTCTTCTGAGCGTTGCCGAAAGCCCCGCCTTCTCGAGCATGCCCAAAAAGCGGTACGCCTCCTTTTCGTCCGCGCCCGAAAGCGCGCGCTCCTTCACTTCGTTGAGCCGTATAAGGTTGACGTGGCAGGGGCGCCCTTTGAGGACGGAAATGAGTTTTTCCGCATGCTGCCTGTCGGCATTTTCCCCGTGGATGAGGGAATATTCGAAGATGTACCGCCGCCCCGTCTTTTCAAAATAATAGTCGCACGCCTTTAAGATGTCTGCAATTTTATACGCCTTGGCGGCGGGCATGATGCGCGCGCGCTCTTCATCGTCGGCATTGTGCAGGGATACGGTCAGGTTGACGGGAATGCCCTCGTCCGCGAGCGCGTACATTTTCGGCACGATGCCGCAGGTTGAGAGGGAGATGTTGCGAGGACTGATGCCGATGCCGCCTTCCCGCGATACGTTGCGCAGGAATCTGACCGTGTTGCCGTAATTGTCGAGCGGCTCGCCGCTGCCCATGAGCACGACGTTCGTGACCGCACGCTTTTCGGGCGTGCCGCCGTGCAGGGCGTTGACGACGAGGATCTGCGACAATATTTCCCCCGCCGTGAGATCCCGCACCAACCCTCCGAGCCCGGAGGCACAGAAAGCGCAGTTCATGCGGCAGCCCACCTGCGTGGAAACGCACTGCGTGTTCCCGTATTTGTAGCGCATGAATACGCCCTCGATGATGTTGCCGTCCGCAAGGGCGAACAGATATTTTTCGGTGCCGTCGGAAGAGGTGAGCGTTTCCGCGATCCGCACAGGCTCGTCCTCGAACCGCTCCAAAAGTTTTGCCTTGAACGCCTTGGAAAGGTCGGTGATGTCCGAAATTTTCTTGCCCTGCATCAAGCCCCGCCAAAGCTGAGCCGCGCGGTATTTCTTTTCGCCCAGCGACAGGACGAGCGATTCCATCTCTTCAAAGGATAAGTCCTGTAAAATTTCTTTCATGCTTTCCTCTTCATTTTGCAAAAGTAAAAGCCCGCGCCGAGCGATATGTGCGGCAGAAATTGCAGCCCGTACTTCGTCTTGATATGCCCGAGCGGGCTGTCCGCCGCTTCGGGCGAAAATCCGGGGTTTTCCGCGAGGAACGCGCCTATAACGGCGTCGTTTTCCTCTTCGAACACGGAACAGGTGGAATAATACAAATACCCGCCCTTTTTTACATACCCGGCGCACGCGGCGAGAATGGCGCGCTGCGCCTTTGCGAGCGCGGCGATGTCCTCCTCCTTACGGAAAAACTTGATGTCGGGGTTTTCCGATACCACGCCGTACCCCGTGCAGGGCGCGTCCACCAGAACGGCGTCGAATTTTTCCGCATATGCGCCGTCGTAAACGGAAGAATCGCGGCATACGACGGTTATATTTTCGCGGTGCATGCGCTTTGCATAGCTTTCTATGAGCGCAGTGCGGTGCGGGTGCAGTTCGAAGGACGTGACCTTTGCGCACTTTTCCGACAATAAAACGCTCTTGCCGCCGGGCGCGGCGCAGGCGTCCAATACGTTTTCGCACGGCTCCACCCCCGCGGCGATCGCGACCGAGCCGACCGACTGAAAGGTATATTCCCCCTCGTCGTAACCTTCGCCCCGCGCGAAATTGCGGAAAATATAGGTATCCGCAAACGGGGTTTTTTGATACTCCCCGCCCGCGAGATAGCCGCCGAGCTTTTCCTCGTCGCAGCAAAAGCGCACAGAAACGCCCTCTGCGCGGAAAGAGGCGATCTTTTCCGCCGCGTCCTTCCCGTATGCCTTTATAAGGCGGGTAAGGGCGAACTGCGGATAGGACGCTCTGACCGAAAGCGCCGCAAGTTCCCCTGCGGGCAGTTTGACCTTATCGGCGTCGAACGCGCGCAAAAACGCGTTCACGAAGCCCGCCGCGCCCCCTTTGCCGAGCTTTTTTACGAGGGAAACGGCGTTATCCGTGACCATGTACTTCTTTTTGCCCAAAAACAGGAGCATGTACACGGAAATTTTCAGCACGATGCGCACGGGCAGTTTGGGGTTCTTCGGCGCGAACGCGCGGATGCAATGTTCGAGATAAATGTCGTTTTCCATCACGCCGTACACGATCCTGACCGTGCGGGCGCGGTTTTGCTCCTCGACCGGCGTTTCGGCGATCGCCTGTTTGAGGTACGCGCCGCCGCCGTAAACTTTGTTCAGGATAAAATAGGGATCTGCGAGCGGATTGGTCATGCGCGCTCCTTTGCGAACGCATCGCCGACGGCGATCTTCCTGCCGTTCACCGCGTCCGCCGCGCGCATGCGCTTGCCCCCTTCGAGCTGCAATTCGGTGATCTTCACGCACCCGCCGCCCGCGGCAACGTATACGCCCGTCTTGTCTGCGCGCACCACCCTGCCCGCTTCGGCGTTTTCCGCGCATTCGCACGGTTCCGCAAAATAGAAATTGACGAGTTTACCGTTCAGAAAAGCGTAAGCGAGGGGCGAAGGATTCATCGCACGGATAAGATCGCACACCTCTTTCGCGGGGCGGGAAAAGTTGACAACGCACTCCTCTTTTTTGATCTTTTTGCAGAGAGTCGCCCGCGCGCCGTCCTGCTTGGTAAACACGGCAGTGCCCGCTTCGAGCTCTTTGAGCGCCCTTACGATGCACCCGCCGCCGAGCAAAGACAGTTTTTCGGAGAGCGTTGCCGCTGTATCGGCGGGCGATACAGCCATCTCTTCGCAGAGGAGCATATCGCCCGTGTCCAGCCCGATGTCCGTTTTCATGACGGTGACGCCCGTCTTTTCATCCCCCGCAAGGATCGCGTGCTGAATGGGCGACGCGCCCCGCCAGCGGGGCAGAAGGGATGCGTGTATATTGTATACCCCTTTCGGGAAGGCGCTCAGCACTTCCTGCGTGAGCAGCTGCCCGTATGCGCAGGTGACCATGACGTCCGCCCCGAGCGCCAGCAGTTCGGAAACATGTTCGCGTATTTTTGCGAAATCGTACACGGGGATGCCCTGCGAAAGCGCGTAACTTTTGAGCGGCGTGGGCGTAAGGATCGCCTTTCTGCCGACGGGTTTATCCGGTTGCGTGACGGCGGCAACGACGCAAAAGCCCGCGTCCGTTAAACTTTTGAGGGGCGCGACGGAAAATTCCGGCGCGCCCGCGTAGACGATTCTCATATTCCTATTCCTTTTCCGTTTCCACCTTTTCGGCGCGGTCGGTATACAAAATGCCGTCCAGATGGTCGAGTTCGTGGCAGACCGCGCGGGCGAAAAATCCGCGCGCGACGAGTTTTTTGCGCTTTCCCTTTCTGTCGGAATACTCTACCTTGACGACGAGCGGGCGGGATACGATGCCCCGCTTTCCGCGCACCGAAAGACAGCCTTCATAGCCGCGCTGTTCCCCCTTTTCTTCCAAAATGACGGGGTTGACGAGCTCGTAAAAGCCCTCTTTCACGTCCACGACGACCGCGCGGCGCAAAACGCCGACCTGCGGAGCGGCAAGCCCCGCGCCGTCCTCTTTGCGGACGGTGTCCTTCATATCGTCCAAAAGCTGCCAAAGTTTTTCGTCGAAGTTTTCCACCTCGAAACATTTTTTGCGCAGTATGTCGTCGCCGACCTGCACCACGTTGCGTATCGCCATTTTTATCTCCTTTTTATCCGAAAAGGGCTGCCGCCCGCTTATGTTACGAAAGATTGTTCGGGTTTTCCTCGACGTACACCAGAACGTCGCGCGAGGCATGCGGCACCGAACGGGCGTAAACTTCCGGAAGAAGTTTATCGCTTTTCAGCCGCATCAGCACCTGATAGCGGAATTTGTTCTGTATCCGCCTGACGGGCGCGCGCATCTTGTTAAAAAACAGGAACTCGCCCGGCCGGCCGTCATACAATTCTTTGAGGGAAAACCATACCTCTTTGAGCGTTTCGAGCGCCTTTTTGTCGTCCTCCGCCGTGACCATCACGCGGACGATCTTCGCAAAGGGCGGAAAGTCGGTCGCCTTGCGCAGGGATATCTGATGCTCGAAAAAGCCCTTGTAATCGTTGTTTACGGCAAAGCGCAGGATGTAATTTTCGGGGTCGTACGTCTGCAAAACGACTTTGCCCGGCTCTTCCGCACGCCCGCTCCTGCCCGCGACCTGCGTGACGAGCTGAAAGGTGCGTTCGCCGCTCCTGTAATCGGAAAAATGCAGGCTCATGTCCGCGTCGAGTATGCCCACGAGGGTGACCGCGGGGAAGTCGTGCCCCTTTGCCACCATCTGCGTGCCGACGAGGATGTCCGCCTCGCGCTCCGAAAACGCTTTGAGTATTTTGTAGTGCCCTTCCTTGCCCGAAGTCGTGTCGTTGTCCATGCGCAGGATGCGCGCGGACGGAAACAGTTTTTTCAGTTCCCCCACGATCTTCTGCGTGCCCGTGCCCGTATAGCTCAGATGCACGCTGCCGCATTCGGGGCAGGCGGAAAGCATATGGTACTGCGCGCCGCAGTAATGGCATTTCAGGCAGTTTTCTTCGCTGTGGTAAGTGAGGGAAACGTCGCAGGACGCGCACTTTGCGACGTAGCCGCATTCGCGGCAGATGACGCTCTGCGCGAA
>CALVST010000009.1 GCA_944359365.1 uncultured Clostridia bacterium | reverse complement strand
TATAATGCACACTATAACGCTTAATTCTTATTGCTCCTAAGGGGCCGTTGTGGGTTCGATTCCCGCCGGGAGTACCATGAACAGCATTTTTGAGTGCAAAGCAAAAAGTCCTTGTTTCATCAAGGACTTTTTGCTGTTTTAAGCAGAGAAACATAACGCCTCGTCCGCTTAATTATATACACTGTCTGATTTGACAAATGAAACGATCGGGGGAAACATTTTCCGACGAATGCGGATGGCGCCTGCATTCCGGTTTAATGACTTATTGTAAAGCGTTTCTTTTACCGAAACGTTTTTGTAACGTTCACGGGCGAATCGCTGTTTTTATAACGCCGTTTTTACGATTTTCAAATATATCGTATGCCTTATCAATTTCGGAAAGAGAAAATGTATGTGTGATAAGCGCAGTTGTATCTAATTTTCCCTCGGCGATCAGTTTCAATATTTTGTCGCAGTCGCATCCGTCTACGCCGCCCGTTTTGAAAATCAGGTTTTTTCCGTACATATCGGGCAGGGGAAGAATCTGCGCCTTATCATACAAGGCTACGATCGTTACGATGGCATTTGCCCGGGCAGACTGCCAAGCCATGCGGAAAGTTTTATCCGTGCCGCCTGCTTCGATCACGCGGTCTGCCCCGCCGCGCGGGCAGTTTTTGCCGATATAATCTAAAAGCGATTCGGGCGGCAGAGCCGTCACGGAAGGGTAATTTTTACGCACAAAGTCGAGGCGAAACGCATCTTTCTCGCAGACGATGACCTGTTTGGGGCGGTGCAGCAATACGCATTGCAGCGTACATAGTCCCGTAGGTCCGGCGCCAATAATGAGCACGGTATCGTCTGGAGATATTTCGCTGATTTTTGCAGCCCAATATCCTGTAGAAAGCAGATCGCCGACAAAAAGGGCCTGTTCATCGGTAACGTTGTCGGGGATCCCTGTCAACCCTGTATCGGCAAAAGGTACGCGCACATATTCAGCCTGCCCGCCGTCTATGCGGCAGCCGAGCGCCCACCCGCCGTTGGCGTCTGCGCAGTTATTTACGAAACCGTTCTTGCAGAAAAAACATTCGCCGCAAAATGTTTCGACGTTAACGGCAACGCGGTCGCCTTTTTTCACATTTTTGACGGCTTTGCCGACTTCTTCAACGACGCCGACCATTTCGTGCCCGACGGTGATTCCGGGAACTGCACGCGGCACGCTGCCGTGCTTTATGTGAAGATCGCTCGTACAGACAGAGGCGAGAGTGACCTTGACAATTGCGTCGCGGTCATCAGTCAGCTGCGGACGCGGCTTTTCCAAAAGGGCAAATTTTCCTTTTTCAACGTAAGTATAAGCGAGCATTTTATACTGTTTCCTCTTATTTTACTTTCGAAAAATTACCGATCGTTTCGTTTACCGTTTCCACGAACGCAAACGTGTCGTCGTAATTTTTCAGAATGTCTTTGAACTCTATAAGCTGACGTTTATTGACGACGCAGACGATCATTTCGCGCGAAGAATTGCTGTACGCGCCCGTAGCGCTCAATCTTGTGGCGCTGTGTTTGAGTTTAGACAGTATTTCCGCATCTATTTCGTCCGCATGAGAAGTAATTACAGTGAATCTGTAAGCGGATTTAGAGCCTTTTATAATGGCGTTGCCGACGATGCCGGAAAGCAGGCAATACAGCAGGCATAAGCAGACCGGCTTAAAGTCATACTGCAGTATACCCTCAGCGTTCGGCTCGGCGTAAACAAAAAAGGAAAGGACGGCAATCGCCGCATTGATCGCAAAATTTATCCAAAAAAAGTTGAGCGAAGGATCCTTTTTACTGACAAATTTTGCGATTATATCCGCGCCGCCCGTGGATGAATTTCTGCGGAACGCCAATCCGTAGACGAACCCGCCGACGGCGCCCGCGATCAGCACGGGATAGATGGTATCCACGCCCTGCGCATCGTACTGAAAGCGTGATATGTCTATAAATTCCAACAGCAAGACTGCAACCGAGTAGACGACGCTGAAAACCGCCGTTTTAATCGCAAAAGCGCGGTCGATGCAAAAAAAAGCGAACAGGCACAGCGGTATGTTGACGATCAGCGAAAAATAGCCGATGCTGAAACCGAATTTGTACTGTATCATCGTGGCCATACCGTTGACGCCCGCGGGCGCAAAATGATTTTTTACGATGAACAGCTCATAATTGAACGCAAACAGCACAGCCAAAACGACCATTGCGGTGCAGTCGAAAGCCCAGACCTTTACATCTTTTTTTACCATAGAACGACCTCAACCAGAGGGCGGAAGAATTTGCCGCCGTCAAGCGATATCAGATTTATTTTTCCGTTGTTTCCAACTTTCCTATCCCGTAAGTGATCTGCATAAGCCGCCTGTTGATAGGGGTTGGCGCCAATTGGATGAGCTTATCGTTTTGCATGAGCGTCATGCCCATACTCCAACCCGCCTGCAAAGTGTCGGTATTGTATGTTATCAGCATGGGGATGCGGTGCCATTCGCCCGTTCCGTATTCATAATTTACATGATAAAACCCCGGATCGCGCATGCCGATATGCTCTCCTTCACGCTTTGCCGTCACGATGACCGTCCCGCATTTTCCGCCCTGCGGTACCCAAATGACATAGGGCATACTGCCGAGAAAAAGTCCGTCGGGCGTTTCTACGCGTTTCCCTTCCCAAAGCGGATCGCCCCAATTTACCCCGTCGTCGGAAAGTTTATAATATATATCGCAGCAGGGCTTTCCGACGATCTCATATACCATGATGAATTTTCCGTTTCCCATTTGCGTTACGACGGGCATACCGGGGCGCATCGCGCGGTCGGGGACCGTCACGGTATATTCGACGTCGCTCCACGTTTTGCCGCCGTCCGCCGAGGTAACGAGTCCGAGCGTCTGATTGAACCGCGGATCTGTATGCGGGCGCTCGTCCGTGAACGCGATGGTCAATTCACCGTACTTGTTGATGTAGATGTTCGGCTCCCATACCGGTCCGAGCGCATCGAAATTCTGCTCGATCGGCGGTCCGCCTTTTGCGACGGAGGAGCGAAATTCCCACGTTTTGCCGTGATCGCGGCTGACATAAAAGACGAGTTCGGTGGAAGTAAAGTCTAGGGGAACGGAATTTCCCGAAAACACGATCGTACCTGTCGGAAGATCTCCGCAGGGGCGGTCAAGTTCGAAAATGACGGGCTGAAAACGAATGCCGAACCCATTTTGGATATCCTCGATTTGGCTGTATTTTTCCCATGTTACGCCGCCGTCTGCGCTGGACATGACGGGTACGACGGGCGGTTCCTTTACGGTAGAATGGTCAAATGTAGCAAGCAGCATGCCGTTCAGCTTTCCCGCATGGTGCAGTTCGATGACGCGCGGATACAACACGCCCGACGAATTTGAGTAGACCTCCTCATCGCGCGGCGTAAATACGACGCCCATATTTTCCCTTGTGATTTTCAGTGCCATAATTTTCCTCCTGATCCTTATATCCGTAGTATAACACACTTTTTTTGCGATTTCAAGGGAGATGAAAAAATAATTCTCAGGCATATGAAAACTGTGTGCGAACTTTGAAATTAAAACGGATTGCTTGTCAAAACAACAAAAAAGTGATATAGTATAATAAAGGATGCAAGCATGGGTGCAAGGAAAAATTTTATAGAGAAGTACATATCCGAACAGTACGGCGGAACCGTCGCCTATATGTTTGCCAATGCGCCCGATGTCGGGGTTTGCAGGCACGGCGAAAAGGGCAAATGGTATGCCGTTTTCATGAAAGTCGAGTACCGCAAGCTCGGTTTAGACAAAGACGGTTCAACAGATATCCTCGATTTGAAATGTGATCCGATGCTTGCCGCCGCACTATGCAACGGAACAACGATTTTTCCAGGCTACCACATGAATAAAACACATTGGATCACAATTACGTTGGACGGCAGGGCAGACGAGGAGGAAACAATGTCGCTTGTCGATTTGAGTTATCGCCTGACTTTACCGAAAATAAAAAAGGACGGAAGCCGCGTGTAACGTCTCCGTCCGATAAATATATTTTAATCAAAACGTGCGCACCAGACCGATCACGATGCCGAGGATTGCGACCTCGCTGACAACGATGTCTTGCATGGTTTCGTTTTCGGGGTGCAAAACAAAATGACCGTCGCGCTTGTAAAAGCGTTTTACGGTGGCGCTGTCGTCAAGCAAAGCAACCACAATATCACCGTTTTCAGCCGTCTGCTGTTTCCGCACGACGATCTTATCTCCGTTATATATGCCTGCGTCTATCATGCTTTCGCCCTGCACGGACAGCATAAACAACTCGCTCCCGCGAAAACTGCCCGCCGGGAAGGAATAGTAATCCTCATAATTTTCATAAGCAAAAATAGGTTGACCGGCAGTAACGGTACCGATCAAAGGGATGTTGACGGAGGCATTCTTTTTAAAGCTGACAGCCCTGTTTTTATTGGGCGATTTAGAAAGCCAACCTTCGTCTTTCAACTTTTCAAGGTAATAATACGCAGAGGCGGTCGACTTGATGTTGAGCTCCGCGCAAATTTCACGCACGGTGGGGGCGTAGCCGTATTCCGCATTGTATTCGTTGATAAATTCCAAAACAGCCTGCATTTTGGCCCTGCTCGCGTCAGACATGAACCATACACCTCTCCCTTTTTTTCTATTATATCATATAAAACAAATAAAAGCAAACAAATGTTTATATTATTTTTAACTTTTTTAGCAGGAGATCAAAAAATTGGAAAGCCGTAAATGTGTTTTGTATGACAGAGATTGCATCGGCTGTTTGGAATGCGAGATATGCGACCTCGATCCGAACAAGATATGCGACAACTGCGGAAAATGCCTCGATATCAAAGATTATGCGACCATCCGCATCGATAAGATCGTAGGCTTAGGCGAACAAAAGAAACGCACCAAATAAGTTGCAGATGCATCGACCGAATAAAGAGGAAGTTTTATGAAATACATTCTTAACAGCGATTTACCGGCAAAAGAGTGGCGAGACGGATACCCGATCGGTAACGGTCGTATTGCCGCCATGATCTGGGGCGACGAGATCCTTCGCATATCATTGAACAATGAATGAAACGGAAAAAGGGCACAGGCATTTTTCGCATCTGTACGGTTTGTATCCCGGGGATCTTTTTACCAAATACAGAAACAAAAAATATTTTTCGGCGGCGAAAAGATCTCTCGATTTCCGCATGCAGAACGGCGGAGGGGGTACAGGCTGGAGTGCAGCATGGGCAGCCGCAATGTATGCGCGCTGCGGCGATAAACCCGGTTTTTCTTCTGCGCTGCGCAAATTGATGCAATGCTCCACCGAATCGTTGCTCGATCTTATCCCGCCCGATATTTTTCAGATAGACGGGAATCTGGGCGGCGTAGCTGCAATCGTCGAAAGTATTATATCCGAACAGGGTGGATATATCGTTGTCGGCGGAGCGCTCCCTTCCGAGTGGGGGAGCGGTTCATTGAACGGCATTACGCTCCGCGGCGGTCATAAAGCAGATGTCTATTGGGATGACGGCATCGTAAAGAAAATTGTTTTCACCGCAAACAAGGACGATATTATAGGAATGATCGTGAACGGCAGAAAGATATCCTGCAAATTGGAAAAGGGCAGACAGACGATCGTATAGTTCTCGGCGTCATGATTATTTTTTTACATCATTGCACACATTTACTGATAAGGAAAAGATATGGAACATACGACAGACGCATTTATTTCACAACTTTTAAAAAAGCAAAAAGATTTTTTTGAAAGCGGCAAAACATCGTCGATTTCTTTCAGACTGGAGCAATTGAATAAATTACAGCGGGCAGTGCTGTCTTATTCGGATAAACTCGCGAAGGCACTTGAAAAAGACCTCGGCAAATGTTATGCCGAAAGCTACATGACCGAGATTGGCTTTGTCCTTAACGGGATCTCTCATGCATGTAAACACTTAAAAGAATGGATGCAACCGACAAAAGTCCGCTCGCCATTGACGGTTTTTCCGGCTAAAAGTTATGTTTTGCGCCAGCCTTACGGCGTTGCCCTTATCATAGGACCGTATAACTATCCTTTCCAACTTTTGATAGAGCCTCTCACCGCAGCCATAGCGGCGGGCAACTGTGCCGTTCTGAGTGTTTCGGAACTTACGCCGCACACTTCGGGCGTTATCAAAAACATGTTGGAGCAAACCTTTGACGGCGAGTATATTTATTGCGTTGAGGGCGGAACCGAAAATAATACAGTGCTCTTGAAAAACCGCTTTGACACGATATTTTTTACCGGAAGCCCTTATGTCGGCAAAATCGTGATGCGTGCCGCCGCTGAAAACCTGACGCCTGTTACATTGGAACTCGGAGGAAAAAGCCCCGTCATTGTAGACGGCTCCGCAAAACTGCGTACAGCGTGCGAAAGGATCGCATGGGGGAAATTTATGAACGCCGGGCAGACCTGCGTTGCGCCGGATTATGTTTTTGTACAAAAGGACATAGCGGGCGCCTTTTTGGAAGAACTGAAAGGCGCGATCGTTCGATTTTACGGAGAAGATATTAAGCTCAACTCCGATTACGGGAGGATCGTAAATGAGCGGCATATGACACGACTCGGAAAAATTTTGGATGCGGATAAAGATGCGATCGTGTTCGGCGGTTTGACCGATATGAGCGAACGGTTTATAAGTCCGACGCTCTTATGTCCGCCAGATATCGAAGGCGCCGCATGTATGCGGGAAGAGATATTCGGTCCGCTTTTGCCCGTATTCACTTATTCTGAAATCGAAGAACCTCTTCATTATATCAATCAAAACGAAAAACCGCTCGCACTTTATATTTTCAGCGAAAACAAGGCTCTTACGGAAAAAATAATCGCGTCGACCGCGTCCGGCGGCGTCTGCGTCAACGATACGGTCAGCCATATCATCAATACCGAATTGCCGTTCGGCGGGGTAGGGCATTCGGGCATGGGGCGATATCACGGAAAATACGGCTTTCAGACGTTCTCGTATGAACGCGCCGTTTTAAGACGTTCGACGCGCATAAAAATGTCGCTGGCATTTCCGCCGTTCACCGATAAAAAGCTGAAAACAATCAAAAAGTTTTTAAAATGAAAAAAAGGAAGCTCCGCCGAATGCGGAACTTCCTTTTTGGTAGAGACAGTAGGACTCGAACCTACGACCTCTCGCATGTGAAGCGAGCGCTCTAACCAACTGAGCTATGCCTCCATAATGTGCGAATAACTTTTCGGTTTCACCCGTTCCTGTAAAAACCTTATATATTATAGCATATCAAAAGTAATTTTACAATCGTTTTCGTCGGTATTTTTTCTTTTTTATTTCAAAAAATAATGAATAAGTCGTTGGGACCGAAAATAAAGTTTTTCATCTTATAAAAGGATAACGTTTGACAATCTTTCAAAAAGAATTTATACTTTAAAAAGAGAGGTTTCCGATGGATAAAAAAGAAGAATTTTTGGAACTTTTTGACCGCCTGATCGTGAGAGAGGGCTGCGGCGAGCTGAGAAAATATTTATTGAAATCGGACTTTTTTGACGCCCCCGCAAGTATTCGCTATCACTGTGCTTTTGCCGGCGGGCTGTGCGAGCACAGCGTGAATACCTATAAACGCCTTTTGAAAAATATTCAGAATGAATACGGGGAAACGTGGGACCAGCATTTTAAGCATGAAACGGTTGCAATATGCGGATTGCTGCATGATCTTTGTAAGATCGGGTATTATAAACAGGATTTCCGGAACGTAAAGGAAAACGGGGAGTGGGTGCGAAAACCCTGCTTTACGAGAGAGGAAGAACTGCCGTTCGGGCACGGGGAGAAGTCCGTTTATATCATCAATAGTTTTATCCGACTGACGCGCGAAGAGGCGATGGCGATCAATTGGCACATGGGCGGGTTCGACTACCGTGCAAAGGGCGGCGATTCATCCATAAGCGATGCATACCGCCTGTACCCGCTTGCCGTATTTTTGCACGTTTCAGATTTAGAGGCAACTTATATAGACGAAAAGAGGCATATCCAATAAGTAAGATAAGGAAAGGCGTCCGCAACAACGGGCGCCTTTTGCCTATACAATAAAGTTTTTGAAATACTCGATCAAGGAAGATTCTACGACCGCATTCACATAAAGCGCATCGTTGCCGTACTTAAAACTTTTTTCTACAACGTATTTTTTTAGTTTTCCATACGCAGCCATCTGCTCATAGGGGATTTTCAGCCGAATTTGCAGAGTACTCTGTCTGAAGTAATTCAAAATTTTCTTTTTCAAAAGATCGAGTCCGATGTCTTCTTTCGCTGAAACAAATATGCAATCTTTCGGGTATGCGGTTCGGTCGGATACCTTTTCACATTTGTTCATGACGACCAAATACGGCTTTTCGAATCCCATATCGCTTAGGGTATCGAGAGTCGTCTTCAATTGCATCTCATACTCGCCCGACGCATCGCATACGATAAGCGCAAGATCGCAGCGCAGCGCACTTTCTAAAGTGGAGCGGAAAGCCTCGATCAAATCGTGCGGGAGAGATTGTAAAAATCCGACGGTATCCGTCAAAATAAATTCCGAACCGTCAATTTCAAAACGGCGTGACGTCGGATCGAGTGTTGCAAACAGCCTGTCGGCGGCGTAAACTTCGGCGTTCGTCAATTTGTTGAGCAAGGTAGATTTTCCCGTATTTGTATAGCCGATCAAGGAAATTGTTTTGACTGAATTTTTTTCGCGCCTATCCGTGATCAGTTTGCGCCGAACGGACAGAGCGCGCAGTTTTTCTTCAAGATAATCCATTCGAAGGCGGATGTGTCTTCTGTCCGTCTCAAGCTGTGTTTCACCAGGACCGCGCGTTCCGATACCGCCGCCGAGCTTTGATAGTGCAGCGCCTTTGCCTTTTAGGCGGGGATAAATGTATTTGAGTTGTGCAAGCTCAACCTGTAATTTTCCTTCATTGCTTTGTGCTCGTTTGGCAAAGATATCTAAAATCAATGTAGTCCTGTCTATGACCTTCAAATCGCCCAAAGCGGAGGATATATTTAAGGTCTGTGACGGTGTCAATTCGCCGTTGAAAAGGACCGTAATATCCTGCAGCCCGTCGAGCTTTTCACGGATCTCGGAAAGCTTTCCGCTCCCGATAAAAGTGGCGGGGACTATCGTTTTAATTTTTTGGTATGTCGTTCCGATATATACCGCGTCGGCGCTTTCGATGAGCGATACCGCTTCGTCGTGTTCAACGCGATAGTTCATCGATTCAAGGATTGGTTGTATAATATAAACTTTTTCGGTCAATTTAACGTTAATTTGTTCCATTTGTATAGTATTATGTGTGACATAAAATCATTTATTTGTGTCATTATCTTCGCGGAGTCGGACTTTTCCGGCTACGGCTCTTCGCAGGTCTTCACTGATTGCGGCATAATGCTTTTTCGTTGTGTTGACATCTTTATGCCCGAGCACGTCGGCGACAATATAAATATCGTTGGTTTCGCGATACAATTGCGTGCCGTATGTGCTTCTCAGTTTATGAGGGGATATCTTTTTCAACGGCGTAACGATTCTGCTGTATTTTTTGACAAGATTCTCCACGGCGCGAATGCTGATCCGCTGCATTTTTAACGAGAGGAACAGGGCGGGTTCGCCGCTCGGCGTGTTTTTGTCGTCTTCCTTGAAAGCAATATATCGTGCGAGCGCATCCGCGACTTCATCGGAAAAATAGAGGATCGCCTGGTTGCCGCCTTTTCGGGTTACTTTGAAACTGTTTGTCGTAAAGTCGATATCGTCGTTATTCAGCCCGACAAGCTCGCTGATACGGATGCCTGTTCCTAAAAACAACGTCAAAATCGCGATATCTCTGACTCGTGTTTTTTCATGGAAAGCGCGTTGGTGCTGCGTCATGCCGTCACCCGACTCCGCGCAATTGAGCAGATCGACGACTTCATTGACTTCAAGCCGAATAATTTCTTTATCGTGCAACTTCGGCATGGTAACTTTTGCGGCATTATCTACATTTATGCGCTCTTTTTTGAAAAAATATTTAAACATGGCGCGAATAGTGGACAATTTACGGGCCTTGGCGCGCTCATTGCAGTTTTCATAGGAACCATTGTACTCATAATGGCTCAAATAACTTAAAAAACGCTCAATATCGTTACTCGATATATTTTCAAGATCTGCAAGAGTCAGATCACGCACGGTTTTATTTTTGAAGACCTTTTTAACGATGTAATCAAAGAAAATGCGCAGGTCATAAGCGTAGTTCAGCCTGGTCAACGTACTCGTCTGATTTTCGATGCCTAAAAAATAATCATCCACAAAAGGGGGCAAATCGTCTTTCAAGTACTCGATTTTTTCTAAATTATGCAAATTTCGCTTGTCGTAAAAGCTTTTCCGTTCCATATTTATATTATAACCGACAGTGAGTAAAAAAGCAAGAACAAAAAAGTAAATCTAAAAATTTCAAACAAAGAGGGGCATAAAACGAATATAATTTGAAGATTACAAAAAGGTCGTCAGATTAAAGCAACCGTCTAAATTTATGAGCAACGTAGATAAATAAACGTGTGGGGCATTTATCAGTTCATCTTGCGACATTCATATCTATGCGTAAAACACGGCTTTTACGCATAGATAAAGTAAATTTATGCAATTGAATCTATATTTTTATGCAATTCTTTAATTTTTAAACAAATTTAAACCAACTTGATTGTGGTTCGCGTCTTATTTAAAATAAATTAGCGGCAGCAACGTCACAAGGCATTTTAACGCAATACAAGCGAAGAACGCAGCGCTTTCTTGCTGCTTTTCTTCGCTTGTTCGTCAATGATATATATATATATATACTGTATTTAGTTAATTAAATCCCTTTAGACACATTCAGACAGAATAGCGCATGATTTAATCTCTTTATGCCACCGTATATTGAATATTTGCCTGTTCCAAAACGACACCGTTCTCGACGGTGCCCGTGTTAACTTCATCGAGAAACGCCGTCAAACTCGCTGAGGGTATCGCCCAATTGACATCCTCGTAAGCGGTTAAATCTGAACTGAGCCCCATAGAGTTGATACCGATTACATTTCCGTCCGCACCGTACAGCGGACCGCCGGAATTTCCCGAGTTTATCGGGCAATCTGTCTGAATAAAATTGTGTCCGTATATCTCATAATATCCGGACATTTGCGGAACAGACACGATCCCTGTCGTAACGGAAAGCCCATACCCAAGGGCGTTTCCTATTGCGACAACGCGTTCGCCTTGCTCAGGAGTTTCCGTATCAAGGCTGCATACGTTTTCAAACCCGTCGACCTTCTGAGAAGCTACGTTATAATGTGTAAAATTATTCTTAAATTTTAACACAGCTATATCTTCGGTTTGATCATACGCAATCACATCAAGAGAAAACAGAACGTATTTACCGTTAATTTTTGCGTTGTCAAAATAGGCATATACGCAGATATCCTCAATATCGACCGTTGCATTTGCAGACAAACCTTTTTCGCTGTTTTGTTCCGAGTTTTTATTTATCACATGAAGATTCGTCACCAAATAGCCGTCTTGCGATACGATGAACCCTGATCCCTCGCTCGTTCCGGCAGAACTTGCACAGACGATGTTCACCGTTGCATTTAATCTTTGTGATGCAATTTTTTCCGCAACGCCGGCACCCGCATCGCTCTCCGCTTGATGCAAAAAAACAACTTCCGCATCGGGATCAGCGATCGAGAATTCTCCGATCCGAATGATCGAATCTTCGATGGAATTTGCCGAACTTTGCAACAAATCGATATCGTTATCGCTGTCTAAAATCGACTCTGCACGTTGCTCGCTGAAATCCGGATCGGCACAAGCAATACTTAAATTTAAACCATTAGCATCAGAGATTTCCTGCACAAAGCGCTCTAGCGTGACACTCGGAACCGCAAAAGATATCGCGAACGGCGAATTGTTTTGATACATAAGCGTGTTTTCCGCACCGAGATTTAAAACCCCGATGACTTCTCCCTGCGAATTGAAAACAGGCGCTCCCTCATTGCCGTCGTTTGTCGGCAATGTAGTTTGGATCAAATAATCAAAAGATCCGTCAAAATATGTTCGGCTTCTTGAAATTAAAAAATTTGATACTCGGGCGCTGACGGGTTTAGAAACGATCCCATCGGCAATCAAAGAATTAATATCATCATCTTCATCCGAAAAGGTGGCGATCGTATAACAAGCTTCCCCGTACTGTACCGCTTCGGAATTCCCAAACGTTACCGCGTCAAAAACCGTTTCAGAACCAGATATTTTGATAAGCGCAAGGTCAGAATTCGCAAGTTCCGTTAACTGCACCCCGGGGACGGACGGCTGAGTTACCACGTCATAACCGACAAGCGACGCCGTATAAGACGAACCATCATTCGTCGTAACGTCGATTTCCGAGCGGAGAACAAAGTTTCCTTCGGTAACAAACAAATTCGATGAGGTCAAAATATAACCGTCTTCCGTGATAAAAAATCCGCTGCCGGTATTTGTAATCTCACGGCCGAAAGTTGAATACGTTACCTTCACCTCTACAACGGAAGAAACGGTTTTTTCGTATAACTCGGAGAAATCCACGCCTGTTTCCCCGTAAGTTTTTTCCGTATATTCGGATGAATTTATATCATTTCCCGTGTATGGTATCTCGATAACATCAGTACTTCTGTTTTCTTGCTCACCGGAACTGCAGGCCGCAAACAAATAAGCACCGAATAATGTGATCACTACACATATGAACACCGTTTTCAAACGAGCTTTCATGCGACAGCCTCCTTTTGCGCAACAGACAGCGGTATCACTGTCTGTAATTTCTCGGATACATCGTTTACATATTCGATCATGATATCCGTCTTATAAAACAGAGAGCTTTTCGACAAGTACTCATACGATCCGTTCGTTTCGGATACGACCTTGCTCGCAAAAAGACCGATAATATAGCCGTTTTTATCGAACAACCCACCGCCCTGCATTTCAGGCGTAGCCGGCACGGCAGCGAGCAAATAATTATAATTTTCGTTATTATAAGTCAAGTCAAAAATGTTACCGTCGGCAGCTGCATCGGAAACAATGCCACCCAACATATTCAAGTCGTAAGAAACTCCGAAAACGTCCCCCAAATTATTGCCCACTAACCAACAGGAGTCACCCACGGAGACGCTTTCCGTCGATAATGTTGCCGTAAACTGCAAACCCGTCTCTGTCGCCCCCTCCTCGTTTGGATAATAGAAATCATCGTAAAAACGATAGAGAGCCAAACCGCTCTCCTCATCTCGATCCACTTCTTTGATCGTATAAAGCGTATCGTCTTCATATACGGGTGCCAATACAGCACGGATCGAAGCCGCCTCATACTCCGTCGAATCGACTTGAATGACCGAAGCGGATGCCGTCGTCAATATATAACCTTCAGCATTCAAAACTATACCGGAAGAATATACGTTCCGCCTCTCCCTTGTTCCGCCGCTATAGACATAATATGTTGCAACGATGGACACGACCGCCCCGCTCTGCGTTTCGCTGATATACTCCGACGGAGAATCGTAAACCCCGTCAGGATCGCCGACCGCAATGTACGATTTATAAATATTCTGCGGTGATGCTTCCCTGGAAAAATATGCGCAACCGCAAAAAATAAAAAATGTTGAAAGCGCCATAAAAGCCGCGCACAGCTTTCTCATGATCGATCAGCCTCAAGACAATAAATTTGCTTCCTTTTAAGAATCAGTATTATTATTATAATACCGTAATGTGAAAAGCGTATGTTTTTAACGAAAAAAAGGATAACTTATAAAAATCTTTTTATGCGGACGAACAAGTTAAAAACAAACTGATTATGTCAGACAAAGTACTAAACAAAATTATTATTCGAGCCTGAAATTCGCTAATATCGTTGCGCTGCCGGGTTTAATGGTAAATAAATTTTCGAAAATGCGGCAATGATCAGTTATGTCGTATAATGTGCCGCTATACTTAATATCGAAAAGATTTGTCCCACTGTTAACAGCTACGATCACCTGCTCAGAGCCATTGGTGCGCTCATAGACCAAACATTTTTCATCCGCATACAATTCGATATATTCTCCGTCCTTGAACATATCTGCAGCGGCGCGTAATTTCCCCAAGTTTTTATAAAACGCAAGCAACTCTTCATCGATATCGTCCCACCGGAAAGGATACCTGCAAAAAGGATCGCCGTACCCTTCCATGCCGATCTCATCTCCGTAGTAAATACAGGGAACCCCGAATAATGTAAACTGTAAAATCGCCGCCGTTTTTAAAAGTTCTTTTGCCCTCTCTTTAACTTCCGGCGGCATTGCGGTCCCGGCCATTTCATCCTTATTATAAGCAGGAATGCCGCCCAGAACCGTCAAGATTCTCGCAGTGTCATGCGTTCCCAATATATTCATCAAGGAATCAAGGACAAATTTAGGATAATTATCCCGAAGCTGAGCGATCGTTTCCCTCAATACGCGCGTATCGCCCGAACGCACATATTGAATGATAGCATCTTTTAAGGGATAATTCATTACGCTGTCAAGCTCGGTCCCCTGCAGATATTTCCGGCGTTTTCCGTATGCGATCTTGTTGGAAGCATCTTCCCATACTTCACCGATAATAATCGCATCTTTGCTTACCCCCTTCGCAGCACTTCGGATTTTTTCGATAAATTCGTCGGGCAATTCGTCCGCTACGTCCAAACGGAATCCGCTGACGCCGCGCCTCATCCAATGTTCGATAACACCGTCTTTTCCGGTTATAAACTGCGCATAAGATTCGCACGACTCGTTGACCGCAGGCAGAACATCTATACCCCACCAGCTGTCATATTTATCGGGGAATTGCTTGAAATTATACCACGCATAGTACTTTGAATCTTGCGATTGAAAGGCTCCCAACTCGTCGTAATGACCGTACTTATTGAAATATCGGCTGTCGTCGCCCGTATGATTGAAAACGCCGTCGAGTATGATGCGAATGCCGCGGCGGTTGCATTCCTCTACCAGTCGGTCGAAATCTTCGTCGGAACCGAAAAGCGGATCGATCAGCAGATAATCGCCCGTATCATAGCGATGATTCGAATATGCCTTAAAAATCGGATTGAAATAGATAACCGTCACTCCGAGCGCCTTTATATAATCCAATTTTTTTATGACGCCGTCAATGTTCCCGCCGAAAAAATCGTTGTTGAGCACTTTGCCCTGCGCGTTCATGCGGTATTCGGGCGTTTCATTCCAATTTTTATGCAGCCATTTACCTTGTTCGATCGCGATATCTTTCCCTTTAAAAAACCTGTCGGGGAATATCTGATACATTACGCCGCCGCGAAACCAATCCGCACCGACATAATTTTCCGAATAAACAATAAGCTGATAATATGCTATGTTCTCGCTGAATTCAAGATCGCGGAACTTACCGACGCCCGCTTTGCTGCCGCCGATAATAAAATAATAAAAATACAGGCCCGTTTCCGAAAAACTTATCTGAACGGTCCAGTATTTTCCGCATTTTTTCATATGCAGGTATTGAGCCTCGCCCCCGTCCTTAAAAAAGACGAAGAGGCAAGGCTCATCACCGTCGCCAAAAACATTGACAGTAAGAAGTTCGTTTCGCCTGATCCCACCGGTAATGCTTTTGCACGTTTTATCTAAGGGGTTATAGTATACATTCATAATGCTTTTTACACTTTTAAGGGCTTCAAATTCCAGATGTTATCCGCATATTCCTTAATGCTTCTGTCGGCAGAAAAAATACCTGCCCCGGCAATATTATTGAGGGAAATTTGCGCCCAACGCATTTTGTCTTCCGCATATAGCTCTTTGACGCGTTTTTGGGTTGTATAGTAAGATTCAAAGTCAGCCATACACATATAAGGATCGGCGACCGGCGATCCCGTAAGCAAATAATTTGCGATATCTGCAAACGATTCGCCGTTAAAGCCCTTTACGAGGCTCTCCGTTATTCTGCGCAGCTTGATATCCCTATTATAATATTGGCTCGCATTATAGCCCTTCGCCCACATATCCTCTACTTCGTCGGCATGCAGACCAAAAATGAAAATGTTGTCGTCACCGACCACTTCGCTCATCTCAACGTTCGCACCGTCAAGCGTTCCCACTGTAATGGCGCCGTTGATCATGAACTTCATGTTGCCCGTGCCGCTCGCTTCCTTCCCTGCCAGGGAGATCTGTTCGCTCACTTCGCTTGCGGGCATCAGTTTTTCCGACATGGTGACATTATAATCTTCCATGTAGACAACATTCAGCTTTTCGTTTATATTCGGATGTTTTTTGATATCCTCAGCCAAAAACCATATGAGTTTTATGATTTGCTTGGCCATCAGATAGCCCGATGCGGCCTTCGCGCCGAATATGAACGTCTGCGGCTGGATATTGGCGTTGGGATCGTCGAGCAGTTCGTTATAGAGCGCTATGATATTCATAACGTTCAAAAGCTGACGCTTATACTCATGCAGACGCTTTGCCTGTACGTCAAACACCGTATTCGGATCGATCTTGACGCCGCTCTTTTTATAAGCATAGTCAATAAACTGCTTCTTTTTGATGGCCTTGATCTCTGAAAGCCTTTTCAGCACGCTCTTGTCGTCTTCGAACTTTTTGAATTTCGCAAGTTCTGCGGCATTTTTGACGTATCCTTCGCCGATGCAGTCGTTCAGCAATTCGCAAAGCTCGGGATTGGATTGGCAAAGCCAACGCCTGTGCGCGATGCCGTTGGTAACGTTCGTAAATTTATCCGGCCAAAGCTGATAAAATCCGTTGAATATGCTGTTTTTAATGATATCGCTGTGCAGCGCCGAAACGCCGTTCACCTTATGCGAGCCGATCACCGACAAATTCGCCATTTTTATTTGACCGTTTGAAATGACCGACATGCTGTCGATAAGCGCGTGCTGCCCGGGGAAACGTGCCCAAAGCTGTTCGCAGAAGCGGCGGTTGATCTCTTTTATGATCATATGGATACGCGGAAGCCGCCTTGCGATAAGGTCTTCCTGCCATGTTTCGAGCGCTTCTGCCATGACGGTATGGTTGGTATAAGCAAACACACCCGTCGTGATGTTCCACGCGTCGTCCCAAGTGAACCCGTTTTCATCCATCAGAAGGCGCATCATTTCGGGTATCGCCAAAGCGGGATGCGTGTCGTTGATATGGATCGCGGCAAGCTGCGGCAATTTGTCGAGAGGTCCGTACCTGTGCTTATGGTCGCTTATGATGTTCTGCAAAGATGCGGATACGAGGAAATACTGCTGCTTTAACCGCAAAGATTTCCCTTCATAATGATCGTCCGCAGGATAAAGGACTTTGGAAATGACCTCCGCCTCGTTCTCCTCCTGCATACACCTTAGATAATCGCCCTGTGAAAAGAGTTTCATATCGAAGTGAGAGATATTCCTCGCACGCCACAGGCGCAGAACGGAAACGGCGTCGCTGTCTTTGCCCGAGATCATCATGTCGTAAGCAACTGCCTCTACTTCTTTATAGCCGCCGTAAGTGACTTGCAGCCCGTTCTCCGTCCAATTTTCATTTACCCAGCCGTCAAATTTAACGGTAAAAGTTTTGTCGCTCCTCTGCGTAAGCCAAACTTCGCCGCCGGGCAGCCAAATATCGGGCAGCTCAGTCTGCCATCCGTCCACGATCTTTTGTTTGAACAGACCGTAATCGTAGCGGATGGAATAGCCCATTGCGGGATAATTCCCCGTAGCGAGCGCGTCCATAAAGCAGGCGGCAAGGCGGCCGAGACCGCCGTTGCCGAGCCCTGCATCGGGTTCGTGTTCGTAAAGCTCTTCGAGCGTAACGCCGAAACTCTTTAAAGCCTCTTCATACGCCTCGCCGAGGTTCAGATTATATATATTGTTTTTCAGGGACCTGCCAAGCAAAAATTCCATACAAAGGTAATAAACTCGCTTGCCCTTTTTGCTTTTCATTACCTTATGAAATTGCTGACGCTTTTCAAGTAAAATATCCCTCACGCTCATAACGACCGCTTTGTAAAGCTGGTCCTTGGAAGCTTCTTGCGGCGAAACGCCGAAATATCTCGACAGTTTGCCCCGTATCAGCATCTGCACTTCCTTTTCAGTAATGTTAGTAGTATTGCTCATTAGATACTCCTATGTTAAAATTATTTCAACATTTCCCCGTAAACTTTTTCGTATTCTTTCGCGGAGCGCTGCCAACTGAAATCGACCTGCATCACCCGCTTTACGAGCTGCGGCCAGAAATCTTTGTTATGATAGCAGTTGATGGCTTCGCGTATCACATACAGCATATCATATGCATTATAATTTGCAAAAGTAAACCCGTTGCCGCCGTTGCCGACAGGCTTGATGCTGTCATACAATCCGCCCGTTTCTCGCACGATAGGCACCGTACCGTAACGGCTCGCGATCATCTGCGAAAGCCCGCACGGCTCCGATTTGGAAGGCATCAGGAACAGGTCTGCCCCCGAATATATTTTGCGTGAAAGATCGGGATTGAATGCTATTACGGTGACCAATTTTCCGACGTACTTGCGGGCAAGGTCACTGAAATAATTCTCGTATGCGGAATCCCCTTTCCCGAGGATAACGACCTGCACGTCTTGCCGCAGCACCTCTTCGATGACCGTACGGACAAGGTCTAACCCCTTGTGCGCGACCAACCGCGATATGATGGCTATCATCGGCGTATCGGGCTTGACGGGCAGATTGAACATCTTCTGCAATTCTTCCTTGCAGCGTTTTTTGGGTTCGATGTCGTCCGCGCTGTAATTCGCAAAGATGGCTTTATCCGTTTCGCTGTTGTATGAATCGGTGTCGATGCCGTTCAGAATGCCCACAAGTTTGAATTCGTTGCGGCGGATGATCGGATCGAGTTTATGCGCATAGAACGGATCTTTGATCTCCTGCGCATAACGCGGGCTGACGGTGGAGAACTTTTCGCTGCATTCGATCGCGGCTTTCATCAAGTTGATGCACTTGTTATATTCAAGCAGATAACGCCATGTATTGGAGATGCCGAAAAGATCTTCGAGAATATCCAACGAATACTGCCCTTGATATTCAATATTATGAATGGTAAAGAAGGAGCGCACGAATTGGTATTCGGGGCGGAAACAGTAGATGGTTTTCAGGTAAATGGAAGCGAGCGCCGCCTGCCAATCGTGGCAATGCATGATATCCGGATAAAAATTCAAAAACGGCATGATCTCCAACACGCTGCGGCAGAAGAAGGCAAACCGTTCGCCGTCGTCATAATAGCCGTAACAGCCGGGGCGCTTGAAATAATATTCGTTATCTAAGAAATAGAAAGTTACCCCGTCAGATTCGTAGCTGAAAATGCCGCAATACTGATTGCGCCACGCAAGCGGCACAAAAATATTGCCGATGTATTTGAATTTGCTGCGGTATTCCCACGAAATATCCGAGTACAGCGGAATGACCACGCGCACATCGTAATCGGGATCGCGTGCGATCGCCTTGGAAAGCGAGCCGATAACTTCCGCCAGCCCGCCCGTTGCGATGAACGGCGTTGCCTCCGATGCCACAAAAAGTATCTTCTTTTTCGGAACGATCCGGATATCGGTAACGGGTACAGGCGCTTGTTCGATAGTCTTCGTCTCTTCTTTTGCCGCATTCGCCTTTTTCTTCGCAGAAGGCTTTGCAGCCCCCGTCTTTCTTACAGTTTTTGCGGGCACTTCAGCGCTCAATTCTTTCTCGGGTGCAGAAACAACTTCCTTCACCGCATTCTCGCCAACCGGCGTTTCCTTCATGTTCACGTTACTGTTTGTCCCTTTTTTTGTCGGCATAAAATAGAATTCCCCCGTAGTTTATTTTTTCAGATCATTGTTCCCTTGGGAATAAAGTACGGCTGAACGTCGCACCCCGCCAAGATCCTGTTGTCCCTGATCACTACATTTTTATCTGTTATAACACAGTCGGTTATGACTTTTTCTCCGATCACCGTATCCTGCATGATGATAGAGTTTTTGATGACCGCGCCCTTGCCTATTTTCACGCCGCGGAAAAGGATACTGTTTTCAACGGTCCCCTCCACAACGCAGCCGTCCGAGATCAAAGAATTTTTCACATGAGAATCGCTGCCGTATTTTGAGGGCGCGGAATCTCTGACTTTTGTATAAATATCGCGCGCGCCGAACAGCTCGTCGCGGACATTCTTATCCAAAAGCTCCATGTTGTGTTTGAAGTATGTGCTCAGAGAATCGATGCTCGCGTGATAGCCGTTGAAGTCGTAAGCGTAGATCTTGAACTTCTTCGTGTTTTTAAGTATGATATCTTCGCGGAAACTTTTATAGCCGTGCGCCACCGAATCGTTGATGAGGTCTATCAGGAAACTCCTGTTCAGGACCATCACGTTGATGAAAAATTTATTTTTGCCGCGGAGCATGGAATTAATACGGATATCGGTGACTCTGCCCGTTTCGTCTGCCTTGATCGCGGTATAGCCCGATGCCGAATCGATCTCTTCGTCGTGGCATACGAGCGTTATATCTGCCCCCTTCGCTTCGTGATAGTCTACCACATCGGAAAAATCCATACGGAAAACGCCGTCGCAATCGCTCAGAACGACATAATCTTCGTTGCGCCTGTTCAAAAACCCGGTTATGTTTTTGAGCGCTTCCAAACGATTCCTGTAAAGCCCTTCCGTGTTCGTTGCGCCGAAAGGCGGCAGAAGGATCAACCCGCCAGTTTTGCGCGCAAGATCCCAATCTTTTCCGCTGCCGAGGTGGTCCAAAAGCGACTGATAATTGTTTTTTGTGATTACACCGACCGTCGTGATGCCCGAATTGACAAAATTGGAGAGGGCAAAGTCAATGAGCCTGTATCTGCCGCCGTAAGGGATGGAGCCCATCGTCCTTTGGCGGGAAAGCTCGGGTACGTTTTCATCGTGTATATTGGAAAAAATAACGCCTACCGCAGACATATTATTTTACCTCCATTTCAATGCTTTTGTCAACGATGTCGCCGCCCTTTACAACAGCGCCCTTTCCTACGGTGATATTCCTGCCGAGAACGGCTATCCCCTTAGCGCTCTCTTTATCTTCGCCGATGCATGCGTTTTCGTCCACAATGACGTTTTCATCGATTATGGAATAACTTACGGCTGCACCTCTTTTGATGACGGAACCGCTCATGATGACGCTGTCTTTTACGCAAGCGCCCTCTTCAACGACGACGTTGCTTGAAATGACGGAATTTTCCACCGTACCGTAAATTTCCGAACCGAGCGCGAGCATGCTGTTTTTAACGACCGCCTTCTCGCCCAAATATTCGGGCGGAGCAAGCGGGTTGCGCGAATGTATCTTCCAATCTCCGTCGCTTACGTCGAACGCGGGCGGTTCGCCGAGAAGGTCCATATTTGCTTCGAGCAGGGAGCTGATCGTCCCCACATCTTTCCAATATCCCTCGAAGCGGTAAGCAAACATCCTTTCCCCCGCCTTCAACATGGTAGGCAAAACGTCTTTGCCGAAGTCCTTCGACGAATCGGGGTTCTCTTCGTCCTCTTCGAGGTATTTGTACATTTTCTCGGCGGTAAAGATGTATATGCCCATAGACGCGAGCGTGCTTTTGGGCTGTTTCGGCTTCTCTTCGAATTCATAAATGGAATCGTCTGCATTGGTATTGAGGATGCCGAAACGGGACGCCTCTTTCAGCGGCACCTCTATCGCGGCGATCGTGCAATCCGCCTGCTTTTCGATGTGCGCTTTCAGCATTTTGCTGTAATCCATTTTATAAATGTGGTCGCCCGAAAGTATGAGCACATATTCGGGATTATACATTTTTATAAAATTCAGGTTCTGATAAATGGCGTTCGCCGTGCCCTCATACCATGCCGATTTCGCCTTTTTCTGATACGGCGAAAGAACGTGCACGCCGCCGAAATTGCGGTCAAGATCCCATGGCTGCCCGTTGCCGATATACTCGTTGAGCACCAACGGCTGATACTGCGTAAGCACGCCGACCGTATCGATGCCCGAATTGATACAGTTCGAAAGCGGAAAATCGATGATGCGATATTTCGCCCCGAACGGGACCGCCGGCTTTGCGATGTTGTTCGTCAAAGCGTACAGTCGGCTGCCCTGCCCCCCGGCAAGCAGCATAGCTACACATTCCTTTTTTCTTTGCATAAAAAACCCCCACGTTTTAATTAACATATTTGAACGACGCGCCGACCGTCATCGCAACATTCAGCCCCGATGACGCAGCCTGCCGCATTACCCTATCTTTTCCAGATATACGCACGTCAGCTTCGGCAGTTCGAGCAGAATAGAATATTCTTTGCCGTGGCTCGGTTTTTTCTGCGTATTCAGAATGCGCTTTTTCCATGCGCCTTCGCCACCGAATTTTGTATCGTCGGTATTGAACGCAACCCGATATTTTCCCTTCGGCACCCCGAGCCTGTACCCTTCCGCCGCAACGCCCGAAAAGTTGATCGCCACGACGTAACTATTGCCTTCGCTGTCTTTACGCATAAAGGCGATCATATTCCTGTCCGCGTCGTCGGCGGCCAGCCATTCAAACCCGTCCCAGGAATCCTCTATCTCATAAAAAGCCTTCGTGTTTTTATAGAAGTGATTCAGCTCCTTGTTCATTTCGAACAGCTTTGCGTGCATGGGATATTCTTCTTTGAGGAAGAATTCCAACCCTTCCTTATAATTCCATTCCTTGAATTGCCCGAATTCACTGCCCATGAAGAGCAGCTTTTTACCGGGATGCGCCATCATGTACCCCATAAAGGCGCGCACGTTGGCAAATTTATCCTCATAATTGCCGGGCATTTTATTGATGAGGGAGCCTTTGCCGTAGACGACCTCGTCGTGAGAAATGGGCAGGATATAATTTTCAGTGAACGCATAGATCATCGAAAATGTGAGCTTGTTATGATTCCCGCGCCGCCACAGCGGATCCGTCTGCATATATGCGAGCACGTCGTTCATCCATCCCATGTTCCACTTGAAGTTGAACCCGAGGCCGCCTATATCCACCGGCTTTGTCACGAGCGGCCACGCGGTCGATTCTTCCGCGATCATCATTGCGTCGGGATACTCTGAAAAGACGGTCGTATTCAGCCTGCGTAAAAATTCGATCGCTTCCAGATTTTTATTTTCGCCGTACTTGTTGGGCAGCCATTCGCCGGGGCGTTTATCGTAGTCCAAATAAAGCATGGAGGCAACCGCATCGACGCGCAGCCCGTCCACATGATATTTGTCGAAAAAGAACACGGCGTTCGAGATCAGAAAAGAAAGCACCTCATTCCTGCCGTAATCAAAGCGGCGCGTTCCCCAGCTTTTATGTTCCTGCCTGTCCCACTGAGAGCTTTCGTACAGCGGTCCCCCGTCAAATTCATACAGCCCGTGCGCATCTTTCGGGAAATGCGCGGGCACCCAATCCATAATCACGCCGATGCCGTTCTTGTGCAGCTCGTTGACGAGGCGCATAAAATCGTGCGGCGTGCCGAGGCGAGAGGTGATGGCAAAATATCCTGTCACCTGATACCCCCAAGAGGCGTCGTAAGGATACTCGCTGAGCGGCATAAATTCCACATGCGTATATCCGCACTCTTTCAGATACGGTATCAGCTCGTCGATAAGTTTGTTGAAATCAAAGAAATTGCCGTCTCCGTACTGTTTCCACGAGAGCGCATTCATTTCATATATATTCACAGGCGAAGAATATATGCTTTGGCTTTTTTTCGCCTTCAGATACTCCCTGTCCGACCACTTGAACCCTTCGAGGGAATATGTTTTCGAGGCGGTTTTTGAAGGCGTTTCCGCATGGAATGCATAGGGATCTGCCTTGTATAGGAATCTGCCGTCAGCTGTTTGGATGCAATACTTATAAGAAGTGTATTCCTTGATGCCCGGGATGAACAGTTCAAAAGATTCTCCGTCCAAAAGCCGTTCCATTACGTTTGCGGAAGGATCCCAATCGTTAAAATCCCCCACGACGGAAACAGTTTCTGCGTGCGGCGCCCAGACTCTGAAAACATAGCCCTTAACGCCGTCAGCCTTTTCGGGATGCGCCCCGAAAAAGTCATATGCCCTGTAATTCTTTCCGTGATGAAAGACATATAAAGGAAAATCTACCTGTTTCATCATTCGCCCTCCGCTTGCGCCGCTTGGTATCAATTCTATGTATTTATTATACAATAATATTTCTTTCATTTCAACAGTTAATTTAAAAAAATTTCTTATTTTCAAGGAAAAAACGTATAAAAAATGTAAAAAATTTAGCGAAACGTTACCACAATCTGTCTGTACGGAGTGTTTCTATCTTTCATAGTATATCCCTTCCGCACATTATCATGAATGTAATGCAGACGAATGCCCGCACACGGTCTTTTATTTTTGCGGCGGCACAAAAAATATGCAAATTTTGTGACCTTAATTGACAGCGAGCTGAATTTTGTCCGGCTTGTTCTTTTAATAAACGAAAGCGATCCGGCTAACCGCTCCTTTATAGAAAGCGGTCGATCAGGGGCGCCCGATCGATCATCAATCATCCCCGGACTCGGGCGCAAAGAAAAGGCGACGAGTACAAAACCCGTCGCCTTTTCTTTTTTTGTTTGGTGCCGCTGGTCGGACTCGAACCGACACGGTATCGCTACCACCAGATTTTGAGTCTGGCGCGTCTGCCAGTTTCACCACAGCGGCATACTAATTTACAACATTAGAATTATAATATAAAAGCCGACGAATTGCAAGCAAAAACCGTCGGCTTTTCAAATTTATTTTAGACATTTTTAATTGCCCGAGGCGGCATCCAGAAGTAATTTGTCCGCAAGCAAAGCGATGAACTCACTGTTGGTGGGCTTCTCCGTACCGATATACACGCGCACGCCGAAGATGGAATTGATCGCCTCTATCCTGCCTTTATTGAACGCGACTTCAATGCTATGGCGGATCGCGCGCTCGACTTTACTCGGCGTCGTGCTGAATTTTTCCGCTATTTTAGGATACAGCTCTTTTGTGATGTTATTGATTATCGACGGGTTTTCGACCGCCATCTTGACGCCTTCTCGCAGATATCCGTATCCTTTGATGCTTGCGGGAATGCCTATGGAAATAAAAATATTGCTGATCTTTTCGTCAATACTTACAGCATTCCTTCTCTCGCGCACCCCCAGACCGGCAGAGGGCGTATTTCCCCTTTCCTCGCCCGCCATTTCTTTTACCCTTTCGCCGACAAGCTCTGCCGCTACAGGTTTCATCAGATAATATTTTGCCCCTTTCGCAAGAATTTTTGAAACGAGCGCATCGTCATTGAAATTGCCGACCGCTATGATACTGCTTTTAAAAGACAGTTCGCGAAGCTTGTCCAAAACCCCGAATCCGTCGAGAGATTTCAGTACCATACCCACGACGACAACGTCGGGTGAAAACTGTTTGACAAATTCAAGCCCGACGTTGCCGTCGTCCGCGATCCCACTCACTTCCACACCGCTGCGATTCAAATACTCGGCAACTTCTTTCGCAAAATCGCCATTACTTTCCATCAAAACGACTTTTTTCATGTACATACGACCTCTTTCTGTTTAGTAATACTGATTATACATCATCGTTTTTCATTTGTAAAGTATATTTGTAAAAATATTCTGATTTTTATGTACAAATTTTGTCGAATTTTGTATAGCGATAGACTGAGAGCTGTTTTTAAAGTATTTAATGTCGATTTCTTAAAAGATAGTTGCGGAGATTTATGACAAATAATCTGTCTATGACAGATTTTTCGTACCCCGCACGCATAAAATATGTGTGCAGCCTGTCAGCATCCGCAAAGCATTTCAACCCATCGGGCAAATCGTCGCTCCCGTAGAAATCTGTCCCGAAACAAAAATATTCGGGACCAAATTTTTGTACAAAATGATCGGCATGCGCAAAAACATCTTCTGCTGACGGACGTTTTGATAAAAACGAACCGACAAAAGTAATGCCTATCATTCCTCCGCGAGACACAATCTCCTGCGCCTGCCGATCCTCCAAATTGCGCGGATGCGGATAAAGCGCCGCCGAACAGGCGTGCGAAACAACGACCATGTCCGTCATGTCCATGACCTTGGCAAAAGCTCTTTTCCCGAGGTGCGCACAGTCGACGGCGATCCCCAAAGAAGTCAATTGACGGACAGCTTCCGCTCCCGCTCGTTTCAACCCCGTGTCTTCCAAGCACCCGCCCGCCAATTCGTTTTCAAAATTCCAAGTCAGCGACGCATAAACAGGTGAATATCGGGCGACCGTTTCCGCACCAATTCGGACGATGTATCCCGCGTCTTCCAACCCTAAAAATTGATTATTCGCATGCTCCGTGCGGAAACGGCGGAGCAATTTTACGACTTCCCCGTCACTCCGGGCTCCGCGATACAGCGCGCATACCATATACTTTGCCTTGCAAGCGATATCGGAAAGAGAGCCTTTCCCTTCGGTAAGAAAATCGTTGTGAAAATCGGCGATCATATATAATATAATGATATGCGCATAAAGATCCGGGCGTGCAAAAGGCGGGACTTCACATTCCCGCCTTCTTTGACTTATCTTGCTTTTTTCGGTTCGGGATATTCCGTGCCGAAAGTTTCCACCGTAACTTTTTCCATGACCTGCGGTTCGCGCGGTCTGTCGCGCATATCCGTAGGAACGGCAGCTATCTCGTCCACGACGTCCATGCCCTCGGTAACTTTGCCGAATGCGGCATACTGCCCGTCGAGGTGCGCCGCGTTCTCGTGCATGATAAAAAACTGCGAACCGGCACTGTCGGGCATCATCGACCGCGCCATCGAAAGGACGCCGCGAAGATGTTTGACGTCGTTTGCCGCAAAACCGTTGGAACGGAACTCTCCTTTAATGGAATACCCGGGGCCGCCCGTACCGTTGCCCGCAGGATCGCCGCCTTGTATCATAAAGCCCTCGATGATCCTGTGAAAGCCTAAGCCGTCATAAAACCCGCTTTTCACGAGCGAAATGAAATTGTTGACGGTGTTCGGCGCTTTATCGGGATAAAGTTCCGCCTTAATGATCTTTCCGCTTTGCATTTGAATGGTTACGATAGGATTCATGCGATTTTACTCCTTTTCGATATCTTCATATTTTTGAACGAGCACGCCCGCCTCTTTGAACAGCTGCACGGAAAATTCGTCGGGATACCCCTCTTTATAGACGACGCGCGCGATGCCCGCGTTGATGATCATTTTCGCGCAGATAACGCAGGGCTGATGTGTGCAATACAGCGTCGCTCCGCCGATCTTGATGCCGAGCCGCGCCGCCTGTATGATGGCGTTCTGTTCGGCATGTACCGCATAGCACAATTCCTGCCTCGTTCCGCTCGGAACATTCAGTTTCCTGCGGAGGCATTCGCCCTTGTCTACACAGCTGCGTATGCCCGCGGGCGCACCGTTATACCCCGTCGTAAGCACCCTTTTATCCAGCACGATGACCGCGCCGACGTGTCTGTTTTCCTGAAAACAGCTCGACCAACCGGCGACCGTTTCCGTAAGTTCCATGAATCGTTTGTCCCACTTATCCATGCCATTTCTCCTTTGTTTTATATTTTACCATATTTCCACGCGAAACGCAAGCACAAAAAAATTATATACTTTTTTCTGAAATAAATAAATTTAGCACTCTTTTAATAAAAGTGCTAAAAATTTACTTTTTTGCCGTTAAAACGTTTGACTTTTGTTTCCGATTGTATATAATATATAGTAAATTAGCACTCAGGGCAAGAAAGTGCTAAATCGATTTGAAAATTTTTAGGAGGCAGACTCTATGAACATCAAACCCTTATTCGATAAAGTAGTTGTCGAAAGCGTTGAGAAAGAAGAGAAGACGAAGAGCGGCTTCATTCTTCCCTCTTCCGCACAGGAAAAACCGCAGACCGCGCGCGTAGTTGCCGTCGGCCCCGGCGGAATGGTAGACGGAAAAGAGGTGAAAATGGTCGTCAAAGTGGGCGACACCATTCTCTACTCGAAGTATTCGGGCAGCGAATTCAAGGTAGACGGCAAAGAATTTACGATCATCCGCCAAAGCGATATTTTGGCGATCGTCGAATAACGGTAAAAAGTCAGGAGGAAAAAAATTATGGCTAAGCAGATCAAATATGGCGACGACGCCAGAAAAGCATTGGAAAAAGGCGTAAATACGCTTGCAGATACTGTCAAGATCACCCTCGGTCCGAAGGGAAGGAACGTGGTGCTCGATAAAAAATTCGGCGCTCCCCTCATCACCAACGACGGCGTAACGATCGCAAAAGAGATCGAATTGGAAGATCCGTTCGAGAACATGGGCGCACAGCTTGTAAAAGAGGTTTCCACCAAGACGAACGACGTTGCCGGCGACGGCACGACCACGGCGGTCGTCCTTGCGCAGGCGATCATCCGCGAAGGGCTGAAAAACCTTGCCGCGGGCGCGAACCCCATCATTTTGAGAAAAGGCATCGATAAAGCGGTCGACACCTCGGTCGCAGAGATCAAAAAGATCTCTAAAACGGTCGACAGCAAGCTCGCCATCGCGCAGGTCGCTTCCATCTCCGCAGGCGACGAAACGGTCGGTCAGCTCATATCCGACGCAATGGAAAAAGTCGGCAAAGACGGTGTTATCACCGTAGAAGAAGGCAAGACGATGAATACGGAACTTACCACCGTCGAAGGCATGCAGTTCGACCGCGGCTATGCGTCCGCTTACATGGTCACAAATACGGATAAGATGGAAGCCGTGCTCGACTCCCCTTACATCCTCATCACCGACAAGAAAATTTCCAATTTGCAGGAGATACTCCCCATCATCGAGCCGCTCGCACAACAAGGCGCAAGGCTGCTCATCATTGCGGAAGACGTGGAAGGCGACGCGCTTGCCGCCCTTATCGTCAACAAGCTCAAGGGCGTATTCAACTGTGTGGCGGTCAAAGCTCCCGGATTCGGCGACAGAAGAAAGGCTATGCTCGAAGATATCGCTATCCTTACGGGCGGCACCGTCGTATCTTCCGACCTCGGTTATGAATTTAAGGACGTAACGCCCGACATGCTCGGCAGAGCGGCGCAGGTCAAAGTCGACAAAGACAATACGACCATCGTCAGCGGCGCGGGAGATCCCGAAAACATCAAGGCGCGCGTGAACGCCATCAAGGCGCAGATCGCGGAGACCACTTCCGATTACGACAGAGAGAAATTGCAGGAACGCCTTGCAAAACTTGCGGGCGGCGTTGCGGTCATCAACGTCGGCGCGGCGACGGAAGTCGAAATGAAAGAAAAGAAACTGCGCATCGAAGACGCGCTCGCGGCAACGCGCGCGGCTGTCGAAGAAGGCATCGTGCCCGGCGGCGGCGTTGCACTGCTCTCCACTATCCCCGCTCTGAAAAAGCTTATCGACTCTCTCGAAGGCGACGAAAAGACGGGCGCAAAGATCGTGCTGAAAGCGGTCGAAGAGCCTATCCGTCAGATCGCCAGAAACGCAGGGCTTGACGGTTCCGTCATCGTCGAAAAGATCATGGCGTCCAAGAAACCCAACTACGGTTTCGATGCGCTCAAAAACCGCTATACCGATATGGTCGAAAGCGGCATCATCGATCCGACGAAGGTCGCAAGGAGCGTATTGCAGAACGCGGCTTCCGTGGCAGCTACCCTGCTCACGACGGAGAGCGTCGTGACGGATATCCCCGCTCCCGAACCTGCGGCGCCCGCGGGCGGCAACATGGGCGGCGGAATGTACTAAGCCTTTATTGAAAGACAAATAAAAGCGCGGCAAACGCCGCGAAAATGCCGAAGGGCACGGAATTGATCCGTGCCCTTCCTCTTTATTGCGAATTTGTATGATTTTATTTGTCCTTCACCCGTTCGCTTAAAACTTCCCGACGGTATTTCTTAAATAACTGCATCAGGCGCGCTTTGCTGCATTCTCCGCCGTAAAGCAGTGTATCGTAATGCACCCCGTGGTAATTGGAATCGAACCCCGCATCCGCAAAGCCGTTGCGAAAGTAAAAATCTCTGCGCCTGAGCCGCTGTTCGCGGTTTTTTGCCGCATCGCCGCACGCTTCTATATCCAAAACGACGGTTTTATCTGCATGCCTGCGCTTTATATCCGCCAATATTTCGCTGCCGTAACCTTTGGAACGAGACTCATCATGCACCGCAAAATAAAAAAGATACGCGATCGCATCGTCGAAAGAGAGATACGAAAACCCCACGAATTTGCCGTCATTATAATAGGCAAGCCATTCCACCATTGCGGAATCTGCAGATTTTTCCAGCGACCGAAAGCGCATGCGTTCGTTTCGCGGAAAGGCGGTTTTATATAACCTTTTTATGTTTTTTCGGTCGGCATATTTTTTGCCGATCCTTTTTATTGTCAGCGGCATAGAATGCTATATCTCCGTGATTTAACTGTAAAACAGCCGCAAAAGGTTACACCAATTTTGCAAGGATCTTCGAGAGCGCATACTTGCAGTGTTCGTAAGTAAGCCCGCCCTGAAAATAAGCGATATACGGCTCTTTGATCGGCGCGTCGGCAGAAAGCTCGATGGACGCGCCCTGCACGAAGGTACCCGCGGCCATGATGACCTGCTCCTGATACCCCGGCATATCCCAAGGTTCGAGCGTCACGAAACTGTCGACGGGCGAAGCCTCCTGCACTGCCTGAATAAACCCGATCAACTGCTCTTTCGTATGAAAGCGGATGGCACGCGTGATGTCGTAAGGCGGCACGTCGAGCGAGGGCGACGTTTTATACCCAAGTTTTTCAAGGCACGCTCCGATAAGAAGCCCGCCCTTCACGCTTTGGCAGACGGTATGCGGCGCCAAAAACACGCCCTCATAAAAATACTGATAACCGAACGCATAAGAACCGACTTCGGCCCCGACGGAAGGCGCGGTCAGCCGCCCTGCGATCCGGTCGACATATTCTCTTTTGCCGACGATATAGCCGCCCGTAGGCGCGATGCCCCCGCCCGCGTTTTTGATGAGCGAGCCGACGGCAATGTCCGCTCCGTTTTGCGTAGGCTCCGTTTTTTCGACGAACTCGCCGTAACAATTGTCCACGAATATGCAGCCGTTGAAACCTTGCGCGCGCACGAAAGCCGTCGCGCTCGCGATTTTCTCTTCACTGAGCGCATCTCTCCACGCATAGCCGCGCGAGCGCTGAATAAAAACAACTTTCACAGCCGGATCTTTCAGTCCTTCGGCGATCGCCTGAAAATCGAAATCGCCGCCGATAAGCTCGCATTTTTTGAATTTGATGCCGTAGTCCGCAAGAGAACCGTTCCCTCTGCCCGAGATGACTTCTTGCAGCGTATCGTAAGGATCTCCCGATATGGAAAAGAGCGTATCGCCCGTTTTCAGAACGCCGAACAGCCCGACCGTCAAAGCGTGCGTGCCCGAAACCAAATTCGGCGAAACAAGCCCCGCCTCGGCGCCGAAAATATCAGCAAACAATGTGCCCAACGCGTCGCGTCCTTCATCGCTGTACCCGTACCCCGTGGAAGGCACAAAATGGCGGAGCGCGATCCTGTTTTTGCGGAACGCCTCTAAAACTTTGCTCTGATTGAAATACGCCACCTCGTCGGCGTAGCGGAACTTTTCTTGCAGGGAATTTTCGCAAGAATTTATCAATTCTTCAATTTTCATTCATCCACCTCAATACAGTATCGCAATTGTCCTTGCCCGGCGTAAGCCATCGCAAATTCGGCAGTTTTTTGAAAAAAGTGATCTGCCGCTTGGCATAATTGCGCGTATTTTGCTTTATCATGTCTGACATAGTACTGTATGAAATATTATTTTTTAAATATTCAAGCACTTCTTTATAGCCAATGCCCTGCATGCATTGATAATGTTCGTCTATGCCGCTACGATATAAACCTTCCACTTCGTCCACAAGCCCTGCCGCCAGCATGTCGTCCACGCGGCGCTCGATGCGCTCGTAAATCTCCTGCCTCGGATAATCGAACGCGACGGCAATATAATCGCGTTTCGGAACAAAACCGTCCTTCTGCTCGGACTTTTTTCTGCCCGTCAGCCGATATATTTCCAACGCTCGCACAACCCGCTTTACATCATTCGGATGAAGTTTTTCCGCGCTTTCGGCGTCCACTTCTTTCAGCAGAGAATGCAGATATGAATTGCCCTTTTCGCGCACGATCGCTTCGTACTCGCGGCGTATCTTTTCGTCGGCAGGCGCGCCGCCAAGCCCTCTTTCAAATAAAAGCGACTGAATATAGAACCCCGTGCCGCCGCAGATGACGGCAGGCACTTCGCGCTTTGCCATATCTTGCAGCGCCTGTTCCGCGTCTGCCGCATATTCGCTCACGGAATAATTTTGCGTCGGCTGTGCGACGTCTATCATGTGGTGCACAACGCCGCGCATCTCTTCCCTCGTAGGCTTTGCCGTACCGATATCCAAGCCTTTGTATACGAGCATACAATCGGCGGAGACGACCTCTCCGCCGATCTTTTCCGCTATGTCGACCGCAAATCCGGTTTTTCCCGACGCCGTAGCGCCGCATACCGCCAATGTTTTCACTCAAACGATCCTTTTGAACATTTTTTCAATTTCATACTTCGTAAGTTTCACCGCGACAGGGCGCCCGTGCGGACATTTCAGCCCCATATCGCCGCGCAGCATTGCAAAGAGCTTTTCCTTTTCCGAATCGGTCAAAGCCATGCCGCCCTTTATCGCGTGTTTGCACGCAGTCATTGCGATCTTATCGCGCAGCAACTCGTTTAAGCGTATCCCTCTCAGATTGCCGAGTTCTCCGAGCAGCTCCGCGAAAAATGCCTGCAAGTCTATATCCTGCAAATCTACGGGAACGGCGGATATTTTATAGCTCCCTTCCCCGAATTCTTCTATCTCGAAACCGATATCCGAAATGTTGTCAAGATTGTCCGCCACAAACTGCGACTCTTCTCTGTTGACCGAAAGGACAAAGGGAACGAGCATCGGTTGGCGTATCACTTTGCGTTCCTTCATCTCCGCGCAGAGCCGGTCAAATATCAAGCGCTCATGCGCGGCGTGTTGATCTATCAGATACGCATTGTCGCCCTCTTCATAGATGAGATAGGTATTGAAAAGGCTGCCCTTATAAACCGCATTTTCAAAGACGATCTTCTGCTGTTTCGCCTTCTGTGCAAGAAGTTCGAGATATTTTTTGTTTTCCGCGAAGACGTCCTCTTTTTCCGCGTCAGCGTTCTTTCCGTTAGCTTCCGTAAACGTACTGCCGGCAAACGAGGGTTTGCTTTCAGCGCTGCCGGTCGGCGACATCGAAGGTACGCTGTCGTGAAAAGAAATTTCAAATCCCCTGCCGAATTCGCTTTTCGGAGGAATATATTGCCGCGCCTCGCTTTGCGCGGAATAATGCGGCGCACGAATATCTGTCGGCGGGGCATAGTCGGCGGCATTCGGCACAGCGCTCTTTCCTGCCTCGGGAAATGGTACCGGCGTTATCGTCTGCCCAACCGGTTTATCAGGGTTCGGCGCCGCGGTATTTTCATCGCGTTTCGGCAAAATGAACTCTGAAACCGTATCCTGCATTCCGCCGCTTTCGCCGCCTTTGACGACATATTCAAGAGCAGACGCGTTTCCGTCGAGCACCGCAGATATGACGGAATAGACGCTTCCGTAAATGACCTGATTGTTTTCAAAGCGCACGTCCGACTTGTTGGGGTGCACGTTCACGTCTACAACTTCAGGCGGTACATCAATAAAGAGTACATAAAAGGGATATTGCCGCTTCATCAAATATCTCGCATATGCGTTGGCAACGGCGGAAGATATCGTATTGTTTGAAACAAAGCGCCCGTTTACGAAAGTACTCTGATAAGTGCGGTTTGCCTTTGTATAAGACGGTTTTCCGAGATAACCGCGTATGCGAACGCCGTGTTTTACCGCATCCAGGCGGTAACATTCGCCGATGACCGAAGCGCCGTAAACGGCAGCGACAGCCTCTTCCTCTCCGCCGCCGAACGATTGCACGGACAGCTTTCCGTCTATGAAATATTTGAACGCGATGTGCGGATTGCCGAGGATAAAGCGCGCGATCACGGTGGAAACTTCGCTCTCTTCCCCCTTGTCGGTCTTCATGAATTTGGCGCGCACGGGCGTATTGAAAAATAAATTTTCCGCAGCGATCTCCGTGCCGCACTCCAAGGCGCAGGGCAAAACTTCGCCCATTTTTCCGCCGGAACAGGTCAGCATAAATGCCTCTTCCGCGCCCTCCGCCCTGGATTTGAGCGTCACGTTCGCGACCGATGCGACGGATGCGAGCGCCTCGCCGCGAAAGCCGAGCGTCTGAATGACGTCCAGATCCTCCACCTTTGCGATCTTGCTCGTGGCGTGCGGCAGAAAAGCCGACCGCAGTTCCGACCTCTCTATGCCGGAACCGTCGTCAATGACCGAGATGAGGTCTTTCCCGCCCCGCTCTATACGCACCTCTATATTCTTGGCGCCGGCGTCGATAGAGTTTTCCACAAACTCTTTGACCGCGGACGCGGGGCGCTCCACGACCTCGCCCGCGGCGATCCGATTGTAGATGCTGCTGTCGAGTATATTGATCTTTGCCATCGCTTAGTCCTTTTTTACTTTTTCCGCTAAATCTGAAAGGATGTGAAACGCCTGCATGGGCGTAAGGTTGTTGAAGTCGATCTCCCGAAGGATGCGCTCCGCCTCGCTCTCCGCCTGCGCCTCTTCCGAATTTTCCCGCACAACCATCGCAGTCCGCGCGATGTCGTTCTTTTCAAGTTTTTTCAGGATGTCCTTCGCGCGCGACGTTACCGCGGAGGGTATGCCCGCAAGGCGCGCCACCTCGATGCCGAAACTCTTATTCGCGCCGCCCCGCATGATTTTTCGCAAGAAAATGACCGTGCCGGCGGCTTCTTTTACCGTCACTTTATAATTTTTAACGCCGTCGATTTTTCCTTCAAGCTCGGTAAGCTCATGGTAATGTGTGGCAAACAGCGTCTTTGCGCGGATCTTTTCCGTCAGATATTCCAGAACCGCCCAAGCGATGCTCAGCCCGTCGTAAGTGCTCGTCCCTCTGCCGACTTCGTCGAGGATAAGCAAAGAATCGGGCGTAGCATTCATGATGATGGACGCAACTTCCGTCATCTCCACCATAAAGGTGCTTTGATCGAGTATAAGATTGTCGCTCGCGCCGACGCGGGTAAATATCCTGTCGATGACGGGGATCTGCGCAGAACGCGCGGGGACAAAACAGCCGATGTGCGCCATCAGCACGATGAGCGCCGTCTGGCGCATATAGGTGCTTTTGCCCGCCATGTTCGGGCCGGTTATGACCATCGTGCGCGTCTCTTTTCCGTCCAATACGGTATCGTTGGGAACAAAACGCTCTTTGGAAAGCGCCTCTACGACGGGATGCCGACCGTCCTTTATGATCAATTCGCCGCCCGCATCCACGATAGAAGGCCTGCAATACGCGCGCTCTTTTGCAACGCAGGCAAAGGATGTGAGGCAATCTAAAAGCGCGATGCAGGATGCCAGTTTTTTCAGCCGCCCGATATTTTGCGCGAGCGTATCCTTGATTTGTTCAAACAGCGCGATCTCGGTCGTAAGGCTCCTTTCAGAACTTGAAAGGATTTTTTCCTCTATCTCTTTCAGTTCGTCCGTCACGAACCGCTCGGCATTTGCAAGCGTCTGCCTGCGCTGATAGCTGTACGGCACCTTGTCGAGAAAAGAGTTTGTAACTTCTATCGCATAGCCGAACACGCGATTGTATTTTATTTTTAAATTGCGTATACCCGTAGTCTCGCGCTCGCGCGCCTCCATTTCCGCGATGCGGCGCGCGCCGTTCTTGTGCATATCGCGCAGTTCGTCCAGCTCTTTGCTGTAACCTTCCGCGATGTAGCCCCCTTCCTTGACGTTCACGGGCGGATTGGCGATAAAAGCCCTTTTCAATAAATCGCAGAGAGCCGAAAAATCGCCGAGTCCCTCTTCGATCTCTTTCAATATCGGAGATGAAAACCCGGTAAGCTGAAATTTCAGATTGGGGATTACGGCAAGCGAAGCGCCCAACGCCTCGCAATCTCTCGGGGTAAGGTTATTATTGGAGATCTTCCCCGCGATGCGCTCAATGTCGCGCACTTCTTTGAGCGTGTCGGCAAGGCCTATGCGTATCACGGTGGCGTTATAAAGCTCTTCCACCCCCATAAGCCTGTATTCGATCTCCTGTTTGGAATGCAGAGGATTGAGCACGAGAGAATGCATGAGCCGCGCGCCCATCGCCGTGTGGGTATCGTCCAATAGCCACAACAGAGAACCCTTGCGCTTGCCTTCGCCCAATGTTTTGATCAGTTCAAGATTTTTGATCGCGGCGGTGTCGAGCATCATCACGCCGTCGCCCGAAATAAAGCGCAGCGAGTCGATATTTTTCAGCGCGTGCTTCTGCGTTTCGCGCAAATATTCCACCAAGGCGCCCGCCGCGGCGATCACTTCATCGCGGCCGGCTATCCCGAAAGGCTCGAGCGTCTTTGTGCCGAGCTGTTCGCACAGATTCTTTTCCGCGCGGCTCTTGCCGAACGCCCAGGGAACATAACAGGAAAATGCAGGCAGCCCGCCCGCGCGGATGGCGGGCGAATTTTTGCTTGCAAGCAGAAATTCCTCGTTCGTTATGACTTCCGCGGGCGACAGTTTGACGAGATATTCCATCATCTCCGTCAGTCCCTTGTCTCCGCCGAACGCCGCCGTGCAGAACTCGCCCGTCGTGATGTCCGTCCAGGCAAGCCCTAAATTTTCCTTTTCTTTGAAACAGCAAGCGATGTAATTGTTTCTCTTTTCGTCGAGCAGTTCGTTCTCGATGAGCGTACCCGACGAAACCACGCGGATGACGTCTCGCTCTACGATGCCCTTCGTTTCTTTCGGATCGGAAAGCTGTTCGCAGATGGCGACTTTTTTGCCGAGCGCAACGAGCTTTGCGATATAAGTATCCGCCGCGTGATACGGTATGCCGCACATGGGGGCGCGCTCCTCCAGCCCGCAGTCTCTTCCCGTTAATGTGAGATCCAAAAGCTGAGAAACTTCCAGCGCATCGTCAAAAAACATTTCATAAAAATCGCCCAGGCGGTAAAAGACGACGCAGTCTTTATATTTGTCTTTGATCTCAAGGTAATGCCGCATCATCGGCGACAGCCCGCTCCCGCTCATATCCTCTCCTCTTTTGTGTTCGGCTTTTGCACTTCGCCGTACAGCGAAACGCCCGAAGCATCGGTTATTTTTAAATTTACGAATTGACCGATAAGGTTACTTTCGCTTTTGAAGTAGCCCATCCTGCCGTATTCGTCGCGCCCGAGATAAAGCCCCTTCTTTTTGTCATAGTCTTCACAGAGAATTTCCGTCGTTTTTCCGAGATATCCTTTGGATATTTCCCGAGTCTGGCTGTTCACAAGCTCCACAAGGCGCATGATCCTGTCTTTTTTCACCTCTTCGGGGATCTGCCCTTCCATCGCCGCCGCCTTTGTTCCGCTCCTCGGCGAATATACAAAAGTGAAAGCCGTACTAAAACCCGCCTCTTTCACGAGGCGAAGCGTAGCCTGAAAATCCTCTTCCGTTTCCGTGGGAAAGCCGACCATGATATCGCTTGTAAGCTGACAGTCGGGAACATGCTTTTTTAAAAGCTCTACCTTTTTCAGATATTCTCCGGCGGTATATTTCCTGTTCATCAGCCGCAAGATCCGGTCAGAACCTGCCTGCACGGGCAGATGTACAAGATTGCAGACCTGCTCGTTTTCCGCGATCGTCCTGACAAGTTCTTCCCCGAAGTCTTTCGGGTTGCTCGTCATGAACCGAAGGCGGAATTTTTCTTTCCGCTTGCAAATGTCGGAAAGGAGCGCGGGGAAAGTGAACGCTTTGCCCATGTCGTTTCCGTAGGAATTGACGTTCTGCCCGAGAAGGGTTATCTCTTTATATCCCGCGTCGAGCAGAGAATTCACTTCCGCAATGATCTTTTCGGGGCGGCGGCTCCTTTCGCGCCCGCGCACATACGGAACGATGCAGTAGGAACAAAAATTGTTGCATCCGTACATGATGTTTACCCACGCATTCGGATAGCTTGTGCGGTAAGATATATCCTCGTCGTCGCCCAAGTCGTCGCGCTCGTCGGATATTTCGACGACCTTTTTCCTTCCGCCCGCCTTTTCGTCGATGAATTTGCCGAGTTCCTCTAAATTGTGCGTGCCGAAAATAATATCTACGAAAGGAAACTTTTTCCGCAGTTTCTCCGCCGCGCCTGCCTGCTGCGTCATGCAGCCGCCGACGGCTATGATCAGATCGCGCCGCGCGCGTTTTAACTTTTTGAGTGCGCCGATATTTCCGTATGCATGATTTTCCGCGTTTTCACGGATACAGCAGGTATTGAAAACGATGATATCCGCTTCCTCCTGCGCGTCGCAGGAAGAATACCCCTTCGCACGCAAAATCCCCGCTATCTTTTCCGATTCATGCACGTTCATCTGACAGCCATAGGTAACTATAAAATAATGCTTTGCCATAACGTCCTTTATCTTATAAGTGATACACGTTATATTATAACTTTTTTGCGGAATTTTTTCAAGCCTTTCGCACTCCTTGGCGCTCTAATAATTTTCGGCAAAACGATAAATACTGTTACGGGAGAAATATAGACATGAGAGTACTGAAAAAAATTTTCTTTGCCGCGCTTTTGCTCGTGCTCGTAGGCATCCTCGCCGCCTTCGCTTACTATTTTACCGTAACCGCGGGTGCGAAACTTGAATCGGATAAACTTGCCCTTTCCGAAAGCTTTGCGGAAGTGTTCGACGCCGAAAACGAAAAGACGGCGGAAATATCCTTCCTCGGAGCAGACAAAAAGGTGCGCCTTTCCGAAGTGCCCGAAAGCGTGCGCTTTGCCTTTATCGCCGCGGAAGACAAAAAATTTTACAGCCATCACGGATTGGATTACGCGCGCATGGTCAAGGCGGCTGTCAAAAACCTCGGCGCGCATTCCTTTAGGCAAGGCGCCTCTACCATCAGCCAACAGCTTGTAAAAAACACCCATCTGACCAACGAAAAAACATTGAAACGGAAATTGAAAGAGATACGCCTGACGCGCAAACTCGAAAAGGCTTACTCCAAAGACGAAATCCTGGAAATGTATCTGAATACCATCTATTTCGGGCACAGCTGTTACGGCATCGCGGGCGCGGCGGACTATTACTTCGGAAAAGCCGTAAACGAACTGACGCCCGCAGAAGGCGCCATGCTCGCCGCTATCATCCGCTCGCCGAACAATTATTCCCCTTTCGTTAACGCGGAAAGATGCCTTGCAGCGCGGAACGGCGTACTCAAAAAAATGCGCGAGCAGGGATATATTTCGGAATCGGACTTCGAAAAAGCCGTCGCGGAACCTCTGCCGCAGAAGAGGGAAAACGCCATCTCTTCGCGCTCGTATCTGCAATGCGTATCGGCAGAACTCGAAGAGCTTTCCGAGCTCTATTCTCCCTATCGCTTCCTGCGCGGGCTGAAAATTTATACTTATATGGACGCCGACGCGCAAAATTATGCGGAAAATTTGAAGACGGACGCCGACCGCTCGGGAAAGAGCATCGTCATCATAGACAATAAAACGCGCGGCATCGCCGCATGGTACACGACGGAGGGCAATATCCGCCGGCAACCCGGTTCCCTTTTCAAGCCGCTCGCCGTATATGCGCCCGCCATCGAAGAAAATATCATTTCTCCCTGCACGCCCGTAGCCGACGAAAAGACAAACTTCGGCGGCTATGCACCGTCCAATTATAAAGACGTATACCGCGGATATATCTCCGTGCGGCAGGCGCTTTCGGAAAGCGTTAACGTGCCCGCCGTCAAAATCCTTTCCGAGCTAGGCATCGCGGAAAGCGAAAAATATCTTGCTAAAATGGGATTTACCCTGCAAGGAAATGACAAAAATCTTTCCCTCGCGCTCGGCGGGCTAAGCGAAGGATTCACCCTGCAACAGCTTGCCGGCGCCTATACTCTGTTTGCAAACGAAGGGAGATACGCCTCGCCCGCATTCATCCGAAAAGTAGAAGATTCCAACGGCAATACTCTGTACGAGCGAAAACTGCAAGAGCGCAGAGTGTTTTCGGAAGACACCGTATTCCTTATCAACGATATCCTGAAAGATGCCGCAAAAACGGGAACGGCGAAAAAGCTCGCATCGCTGCCGTTTTCCGTTTGCGCAAAGACCGGAACGTGCGGCGCGGACGACGGAAATACCGACGCATATACAGTGGCGTATACGGGATCGCATACCGTGGGCGTATGGATGGGGAATGCCGACAACGCCCGCACATCGATCACGGGCGGAGGATTGCCCTGCCATTACGCGATGCTCATATGCAAACACTTATACAGCGGCAAAACGCCCGCGCCGTTTGCTTTGTGCGAAAGCGTGGAAGAGGCGCGGCTCGATAAAACAGCATACGATAAAGACCACCGCATGCTGCTCGCGCCGCCGAACGCCCCGAAAAAATATACTTTCACCGAATATTTCAGAAAAGGCACGGCGCCCAAAGACACGGGCATGACGTTTGCCGAGCCTTCGCTGCAAGCAAGTATCGCATACAAAAACAACCGTATTTATATCGATATATGTCAGACAGAGTACTACGATATTATCATAAAAAGAACAAATAACGGCAAAGAACGCACAGTTTATGAGGGCAATGCGCAGGCTTATACAGATACCGACATACGTTCAAACGAAAAGTACCGCTACACCGTTACCCCCTATTTTACGACTGATGCGGGAGAAAAGATATACGGAAAGGCGATCGAACTGCCAACTGTTTATACAAAAAGGAGCGGCTCGGAAAAGGATCGTTCCGAAGATTACGGCAATTGGTGGGAAACCTTTTGCATATGATTTGTGCAAGTCAAAGTATCCGCCGATTTTATTTTATTCACCTATAAAAAGCGTTAAACAACAGTCGGGAACAAACAACGGGCATATACCGTATTGACTGACAAACAACCGATATTCCCATAAAAAATGCCGCGGCGATCATTTAAGCGATCGCCGCGGCGTAACTCTGTCCGTTAAAAGACGGATATGTGCGATATCCCGTTATATTTTATCCCTGCGGCAGCATCCGCGATCTGCTTTTGATAACTGTTTCCACTGCCGTTCCCGTACATATAGAAGCGGAATTTTTGCGAGCCGGCGGCGACAGGCAAAAATTTCCCCTGTTCCTGCATCGCGTCATCGTCTGCATACTGTAAAATGGCAAGTTCTACGCCGTATTTGGAAAAATCCGTCAGCGAACCATTCATGCCGCCGAAATCTACCTGCGCGTAATTTTTACCGCCGCCGTAAACGGCGATGCCGCCGTGCACGACCTGCTTTCCCTCATACGACGCGATGATATCGCCGTACTCCTCGGGGCGAAATCCCATTGCAAATTTAAGCATGCCGCCGATGTCGAGTTTGAACTGCGTAAGCTGCGAATCGATCAGGGTGCTGCTGTCTATAAGGGAAATATCCTTCCAATCGTACATGCGCACATCCCCTTCCACCCGCAGAACAGACGCAAACGATGTGCCTCCCGTACCGGGCCAACCGTTGAAATTGTCGCTGCCCTCGGCGGTGTTTTGCGCGAGCACGACACCCGAAAAGTTGGCTTCCACTCCCACAGTAAACAGCCCGCTCGTTTCAAGGACGCTGTTTTTTAAGGTAACGTCTGTCATGACGTACATGCGGTAAAAATACTCGTCGCCGAGATAGGCATTCCCTGCCGCGACATCGGGCACGGCATAAGGCGCGCCGCTCGCATCCGTCAGATCGGGTTCCATGCCGTTGGCGGTATTTGCGCGGAGCGCTCGGTTCGCGCCGAGCTTTAAAAGAAATTCTCTGCCCTGCGACACGACGCAGCCCTCGATGCGCACGTTTATGCGCTCCTCGTCGCACCCTTTATTTTGGGAAAGGCTTTCGATGAAATAATTCTCCCCGTTCCTGTTGCCGCCGTAAACGCGCATGACCGTCCTGCCGTTGCGGACGCGGCAATTCAAAACTTCGCAGTCTGCATTGATTTCGAGCACGGTGCCGATATTGTTGAGGTATTCCAATTTATACTGCCCGTCTTCTTCCAAAGAAGAATCGCTGCACCCGAGGAGCGTAACGTTATAAAGGGTAACGCCGTCCGTCCTGACGAGATAAGAGATATTGTCCTGCGCGGCAACGCTCGCCAATTCTCCGAAGCTGACAAAGTGCAGCGGGCCGCGGTACAGCAAGGGTATGCCCGAGCCGTCTTTCTTATTCGTAAAATACTCGGCGTTGAGCGTAAACCCGTTGCCGTAAACGTCGTTTTTAAATTCTACAACATAATTTACGACAGCCTGCTGTTCTATGCCGTTGTTTTTATAAAATTCAATGTTGTATGTGGACTTCATGCTGCCGAGGCGGGCACGGAGCGCATCCACATCGTCCTTTATATCCTCTCCGAGCATGATATCCGCACCTAAAACAATGGGCGGCGAAGGCTTAGCGTCGGATGCGGCAAACACTTCTTTGCTCGTATCGCACAGAACGCCGTCCGCCACGACGTTTAACGTAAGGGAAACCGAAACGTTCCTGCCGAATGCCTCGTTGCCCGTCCACGCGAGCGTAACGGTAACTTTACCCGTGCCCACGGCGCGCAGGAACACTTTTTCATCCGTTACGGTAAGCGAAGCGAGGGATTCGTCGGAAACGGAAAAATCGAGATCCGCAAGCGCTGATATTTCGTCGGTATTGTGATATGTGCGCACATCGAGCTCGTAAGTATACGCCTCGGCGGCGCCCTTTTCGTTATAAGTGAGCCCGGGCACCGTAAGTATGCCCGCAAGCCCCACGTCGGTACGATTCCCGATGACCACGGAAGTTACGTCGCGCACGACCTCTATTGCAATTTCTACGGGGTAAACGTCGAGCGCGTAGCCGTTCCTGTACGGGGTAACGACGAGCGTGAAGGTGCCCGTGCCGTTCGCCGTAACGGTGCAGGACGAGGCGGTCGGTTGGAGGGAAACGCCGGCGCTTTCGAGCGAAACGTCTTTCGCTTCCCATTCGAAAGTCACGCCGTCGGCAATGACGGAAGGCACCGCGAAAAAGGTGACGGGGCTGCCCGCAAGCATGACGACGTCTCCGCCCTGCACGGGGAGCGTGGAACGCACGTCGAATGCAAATTCTTCAAAAGAAACGGTGACTTCCGCGCGCCCCTCTCCCGCGAGAACGGCGAAAGAAAACTCGTCGCCGCGGTTTTCGGCAAAGCTGATTTCGACGATATAACAGCCGCTGCCCGCCTCATTTACGGGAGAAACGCGGGCGCTCGCAATGTTTTCATTCTCCTCTATGACCGGCTCCTCGTCCGCCTGCACATAGAAAGCCGCAAAGCCGCTTTCCTGCTCTACGGAAAGGGTGACGGACGCGGCGCCGTTTACGGTGATGCCCGAAACGGTGACCGGGCTGACAGCGTGCAGCGTGACGCGGCGGACGATGGCGCCGAAAGCGCCGTCCTGCACGGTAAAGGAAAGCACCGTATCCCCTTCAAACGGGAGAAGTACGGTATCTCCGTCTAAGACGGCAAACCCGCTCTCCACATTCACTTCCGCCTCGGCAAAGCCGCTCGGATAAAGCGCCGTGCTGTACCGATAGACGCCCGTGGAAAGGGTAGCTTCGTATCCCTCTTCCGTTTCCGTCAGCAGATCTTTCTCCCCCGACGGTTCAAAAAGCGAAACGCTCATATCGTAAGGCTTGGAAGAGGAGACGACGACGGTCATGCTGTCGGTATAAGCGCCGTCGTTGCTGACGGCGACGATGCGCGCCGAACCGGCGCTCTGTGCGTGCACGGTGCCGTCCTCATCTACCGTGACGTCTGCAAAAGCAGAGCCTTCCACCTCTTCCACGCGATACGAAAAGCTTTTATCCGACGCGTTTTCGGGCAAAACTTCGGCGGCTACACGGAAGTCGTTATCATATTCCGCAAGGTCGATATGCAGGCCGCCCTCGGGGGCGTTCCGAATCACGATGCCGCTTGCAGAAACGGAAATGCCCAGGCTCGCCGCGTTGCCCGAAGAAAACACGACGAACACGAACAACAGCGGAAGAACAAGCATCAGTGCGATAATATTTTTTCTCATAACCAACCTCCGCTGAAACGGTAATAGCGCACCTTCAGATTATGCATCAGGAAGAAATACCCCAACGCCGCGGAAACGAGCGCGACCACGCCCGCGACGACGAATGTAAGATACGCGAATTGCCCCGCAAGCCCGCGCAGTGCGAACATCATGCGTATCAGCACGACCGCGCCCCCTACCAAAAAGGAGATGACCAGCCCCGCAACGATCATAATGCTGACCGTATTGCCCGACTCTTTAATTTCCCCGTCCGGCTCGGTCGAAAATTTGGCGTATGAAAAATCGATGCGCGTGGCAATGCAGATCTGCGCGAACCCGAACAGCGCGCCGACGGCAAAGAGAAAGAACGCGTACGGCACGCTCAGATACCCCGTAACGCACAGCAGCGCCGCAGACAAAAGCTGTGAAAGCGCCGTGACGACAAGGCACAGCAAAACTTTGGAAAAGATGACCGTTTTCGGATCTACGGGCATCGCCTTGACGGAGTAGAACATGGCGCCGTCGCGGCTGATGTTGGTCGTGCAGAATACGTTCGCAAGCGAACCGAAAAGCAGGGAAAGAAAGACGGCGAGCTCTAAATCGCACTGCACGGCGATCAGCCGCACGACGAGCGAAGAGCCTATCGACATGCAAAAATAGACCATGAGCGGCACGACGAGCGCGACCGCAAAGTAGGAAAACATGTAGTTCGGCGTGCGGAAGATCATCAAAAATTCCTTTTTCATGAGCGCCGCTAAGGGCGAATGCTGTTTTTTCAGCCCCTTTTTGCGCCTGACGGCGTTCCCGCCGCCGGAAATGCGCGACTGCATCGCGCGAGCCAAAATAAGGCGGATGAAGAACAGCGAAAGCACCGTGCATACAAGCAGCGCCGCCAAAACCGCCACCGAGCCGACAAGCACGTTTCTGCCCAACAGTATCCCCGCAATAAAATTGGCGGGAACGAGCGCGGAAACGAGCGCCGCGACGGACGCCATAACGCTTTCATTGAAAAAGTACCGAAGATCGTCGCCGAGGAGCAGCTCTTTAACGCCCCGCAAAAGCCACGCGTATACAAGCAAAAGCGCCGCCGTAACGACGGTAATGACGATAAAACTCAGAACAAAGCGGTCTTTGAGCGCCGTTTTAACGGCGTGGAAGGGAAGCGCGAGCACGGACGCCACGCCCACCGAAAGCAGGGGCAAAAACAGGCACGCAAGCACCGTAAAGATATAAAAAGTTCCGCCCTGCGGCGCATGCACGGCGGCGGTCAGGTTAATTGCCGATACGCATACGAGCGCGAAGACCAGCTGACTCAAATATATGGTGATGAGCTTGGAAACGTACAGAGTTTTTGCGCCGACGGGCAAAGCCGACATGATTTTTATGTCGTCCGCCGAAAAGAGCGCGCGATTGATCTGAGAAATTGCGCCGACGATCATGGCGATCAGCACCGCGGCGTAGACGATGGTAAGCACCTCGTACAGGCGCGCGGAAGTATCCGCAGCGCCGCCCGTTTCCACTTTCAGATAAATTTCCAAAAATTCGCCGAAAAATACAACGAACACCGCGATGAGCACGAGCGTAAGCAGTACGCGGAAAATAAACCCAACGGCGTTGAAGTTCCCTTTTTTGAAAGCGGCGGCACGTTCCTGCCTGTTTTTTCTGAGCAATGCGCCGAGGAGCGAAAAGTCAAGCCTGTCTTTCATTTTGCAAAAAATACTCCTCGAAATCAAACTGCGGGTTTTGCGCCGCTATCTCTTTTACGTTCACGTCGGAAACCTGTTTGCCCTTTCGTATCAGCACCACGCGGTCGCAGATTTTTGCCACGGTGCCCAATGCGTGCGAGGAAAAGAGTATGCCGTTCCCCTCTTTTGCGTAGGAAAGCATAAAATCCTGCACGGCGCGCATGGTGCGCGGATCTAACCCCGTCATCGGTTCGTCCAATATCCACAGACGGGGCTTGTGAATGAGCGAGCCCATCATGCAAATTTTTTGGCGCATGCCGTGCGAATAGGACGCGATAAGGTTATGAATGCTGTCGCCCAAAGAGAATATCTCTTCGAGCGCGGCAAGGCGCGCCGCACGCTCGCCCTGCGGCACCTTGTATACGTCTGCCATAAAATCGATGTATTGCATGCCTGTCATTTTAACAAAAACGGCGTGATCGTCCGTAACAAAGCCCATGTTCGCCTTTGCCCCGACGGGATCTTTTACGATATTTTTGCCGCAGATAGAGATACTGCCCTTTTCAAAAGGCAGCATCCCCTCTAAACAGCGGAGGGTGGTAGACTTGCCCGCGCCGTTGTGCCCGAGCAAGCCTACAATTTCTCCCGCGCGAACGGCGAACGAAACGTTTTCCACCGCCCAATTCGCCTTTTTCGCGTATTTTTTATACAAGCCGTCTACGCGGACAATATCGTCCGCCTGCGGCACCTGCTGTTCATCCGCCATATTTATCCTCATATGTTTTTTTGAATGTTGTCGGGGTTATGCCCAAACGCCGCCCGTAAAAGTGTAGGTTGTGCCCGTTACCATATCGACCAGCGTGCCATCGGTGTTTTTAAGTTGGGCAATATTATTTATTGTACTCGTATACTCAAAGGTAAAAGTCATTTTAGGTGGGAGGTAACTAACAATCTCATTATCTCCCCAGCCTTCATAAAATGTCGTTTGCAGGGAAGCCGCCGAAGATAAAATGACCATTGCGCCTTCTTCGCCGCTAACTACACCGCCAAACGCACCTTCCACGGTTAATGAACATCCCGCACCAACCTTGAAAATACCGTCGCCCTGATCAGGCGCATAATATTCCCATTTGCCCACGGTCGCATATTGGGGTTCAAAGCCCGTACTCGAATAGTTGTCTGCATAGGTGATATCGTCTTGCGTATAAACGATGGTACCCTTTCCTGTATTCGTAAGCGTGAGATGTGCATCATTTTGCAATGTAAGCGTAGCTCCCGGCAATATTTTATAACCGTATTGGCTTGTATAAGTACCGGCTTCAAGTACAACATCTAAGCCGCCCGTTATCGGAAATGCAACCAATCCTGACCTCATATGAATTGTTGCAGATATTAAAGGGGGATAACCAACCGTCAACTCAAGGTCAGCCTGCCCGCCGACGGCTCCTCCGTGAACCAACATTTCCACGCGCCCGTCATCTTTCGTCTTTTTCCTCGCATAAGCTCCTTCTTTTAACTGAATAAGCCCGTTAGAGTCATTCTCTTTGCTTACTATTACAAAATCCAAAGACGTTAATGCGTCAGGCGTGCTCGTATAGATTCTTGCCATACCACTGAGTGTTGCGCCATACTCTATTACGACTTGTGCCGTAATAGACGCCATCGAATACTGTTTAAACGGGAATTCGTTTGCCTCTTGTAAATCAATATTATTATCTCCAAAACTCAAACTAATATTAGTTGATGAATCCTTAAAAGCAAGAAATACAGCTCCTGCTATCGAGCCGCCTCGCCAATCCAATATTTCAAAGCGTTCGCGCACCGTACCCGCCGAAGCATTTACCAACCCTTCGCCCGTAATATTGCCGTATACGTTCATTGTGCCCGTATTGTCTATTTCGCCATTCAGAACGATTTGAGAATAACCGCCCGTTATCGTACCTTGATTACGATATCCCGCACTTTTTATACCCGTATAAGCACCGACGGTAAGTGCGCCGTTATTTATAAGAGTAATATTTTCAGGAATCGTCATTGTTCGGAATAGAACGGGAGATTCCGTTGCGGACAATTCACCGTTTTCGTAAACATTGCTGCCCAACTTATCGCTTTCGCTATAAGGGAGCAATAATGTAACACTTTCTTTCACAGTATAATAACCATCACCGCTGTAAGTGCCTGCGGCGGCAAAAGCTGTGTCTGCCGTAATAATAACGGTGCCGCTTGCGGCATTATTTAAGGCATCTTCTATCGTATACAGGTTCGCCGCGTCGGATTCGAGCTTTACAGAGGTTATTTTTAATTTTGCAACGTAAGTGCTGTCACCCCGGGCAGAGCCGTCTTCGGGGACAAATACATCGCTGTTGTAATAATCTTCATCTGTCGTGAAAATCGGCAGGTAGTAAATATTTTCAGCATTTTCCGCAAAGGTGATGATATAGGTACTGCCGGTATCTTTATCGAAGCCGCCGTTGTCGAGTGCGTAAAGGGCTGCCAGATTTTCGCTTGCAAACGAGGCGGTTTCTCCCCTCGCCTTCAAAACAAATTTGCCAAAATTGCCGTCGGCAAAAGCAGAGCTTGCAACGTCGGTAATTTTAACGCTGCTCTCCGCAGGCAGCTGCGCGCCGTCGATAAACACCTTCACATACTGTTTACGCGTGTTCACCGTAACGGAAACTTTAAAGGGGTTGTAATTGTTTGCATCGGCGCAGTAATACGCATCGAACGCGCCGCCGCCTTTCAATTCCGTTGCGGAATCTGCCCAGGTAAAGTACTCGTTCAAAACAATATCCTCAAGCGTTTTGCCCTCTTGGCGAACGAACACCGCATCGGGCTGTGCAAGCGCTTCGGGTACGTCTTCCGCTTTATAGTCGGCTTTTTTGACCGTTACGATAACAATATACTCTGCGCCTTCATAGTTTTCGGTACCGGCTATCGCCACGGTAAAGGTGAGCTTTCCGCCTTCGGGTACATTCGTAAAGGTGTTAACGCCCTCGCTTACATCCATCGTATCCGCGCCGAAAGCCGCCGTCAAAAATTCTTTATAGTCTACCGTCTGCTCCGCTCCCGTATAGGTAAATTCGGGAATCTGCCCGTTGACCGTGATGGAATTTTGCGCCTTCGTAACGGTTACGGTATAAGAACCCGTTTGCGTATCATAATACTCTGCGGAAATACGATAGTTCACGGTATAAGTTCCCACATCCTTTACAACGGGCACTGTCGTGCTGTACGCTCCGCTGTTTAAGGAATATTCCACCGTAACGCCCTCGGCAGGATCGGTGATATAGACCGTTTTAACCGTTATATCGCTGCCCGCGTAAGGCGTCGAATAGTTTTCGGGCTTAGTATATGCAAATTGACCTTCCGCATACGAAATAGACAGGGCGTATTTGATTTTAAAGTTCTCGGTCACATCCGTTTTGTTATAGGTAAATACAGGTCCGCTTTCCCATTCGAACCCGGTGCCTTCCAAGGACTCGCCGTTTGCTTCGTATGTTTTTTCTTCGGCAACGTTCAGCTTGAGCACGCCCGTAAATCCGATGTCCTCAGGCAGGCCGAAGGAGAAGGAATCCTTTCTCCAGGCCGCGCCTGTAATGTTTTCGCTCGCGGCAATGGTAACTTCGCGCTGCGTTACGGTAAAACTTTTCGCCGCCGCATCTGCGTCGAGCGTATAATTTTCAGACGCAAAGCCTTTGAGCTCTGCCGCATATGCGCCAACGGGCAGATATCCGCTTACTTCCTCGCCCTTCTGCATAAAGGCAACGTAAATGTCGCCTATAACCGATTCGTTTTCGCCAAATTCAAAGCCTTCGATCTTATATTCGGGCGAAATTTCTTCAGCATAGGCAAAAGTATCGCCTATCGTTATCGTTGCGGTAAGCGCTTTAGGGTTGATGGTAAAGCTGAGGCTTTGCCCGCCGCCGTATGCATACTTAATATTGTAATTCGCATTGGAAAGCCCTTCTGCGGTAACGGTGTAAGCACCCGCGTTTTTCGCTTCGTTTACGGAAGCGCCGTCCTTCATGTAGACGTAAGTAAGCGTGCCGAGCATTCCCTCATTGTCGCCCTCTATCAGCCCGTCATATTGAGCGCTGAACTTCGGCACTTCGCCGTAGGTATAAACGGGTTTATCCGCCGATATCGTAACGGTGAGATCTTTGGGGGTTATTTCGAATGACGCGCTGCCTTCCGACGCATAGTCGAAAGTATAATTGTCCGCGGAAAGTCCGCTCGTGGCGGTAACGGTGTAATTGCCGACATTCTTAATATCCGCAATGCCGCTCAAAGGACTGCCGTCTTTCATATAAGAAAATACAAGTGTACCCTTGATCACTTGCGCATCTTCGCCAAATTGAAAACCGCTGTACGATACTTTGACTGGATATGCTCCGCCGTAAACAACGGATTCCTCTTCCGCCGAAAGCGTCACTTTGATCGTCGCCTTTTCTACGGTAAATTCTGCGTCTCTGAAAGTTATTTCATAATTTTGCGAAGAAACGCCGCTCGCTTTGCCGACGTACTCGCCCGCGGCGGTAAACGGCGCATTGACCGCCTCTCCGTCCTTCGTATAGCTGACGGAAAGGGTGCCCGTAAGGTCGCTTGCATCTTCGCCGAGTACAAATCCGCTGTACTGAACACGCGTTACGGGCGTTTCACCGTAGGTGTATTTGATTTTATCGGAAGAAACAATGATCGACAGCGGCGCCTTTTTGACGTTTATCTTTTCCTCGAAAGTCTGCGTTTCAGAATAAATATAGTCGCTTTCATTTTTATATACAACAGTCACGGTCACTTTAATATTCTGTTCGCCCGTACTCTTATAGATAAAATTCTCGCCGCGCGATTTGTCATGCCACCTGCAGGTATAGGTGATATTCTCATACTCGGGCAGCGTTACACTTGCTCTGCCGCCGTATACGGTATTGTCCCCTGTATCTAAAGCGATGCCGTCCCAATCGATGACAAATTGCGCGTATGCGGAAACGTCCGCCGCGGGCATACCGTTCAGATACTTTTCGGTAAGCAGTTCGGGTGCGCTTCCCTCTTCCTGCACATACCAACCGTCAAATTTCAGTCCATCCGGCGTTGTAGGCGCGGAAATATCCAAAGAGCCTTTATATTCAACGGTTTGCGGCTGCTCTTTACCGAGCACGCCGAGCGTGAGCGTATATGAATTGATAGAATATTGCGCGGTGATCTTCGTTCTGCCCGTGATGTTCGTAAACTGTTTATCCCATCCCGTAAACGTATATCCCTCGCGCGCGGGCACTTCGGGCGCAGTGGCAGCCTTTCCCGCTTCGACCTTTTGCTCGGAAAGCACCGTGCCGTCCCAATCTGCAAAAGTAACGGTATATAAGAGCTTTTCGACAGGTTCGAACACAGCGTAAAAGGTCATCGCTTCCGTGACGGTCACGGAAGCGAGATCGACGATCTCGCCGTTTTCGGTAAGGCTCCACCCCTTGAATGTATAGGTGTAGGTATCGTCTTCCTCTTTTGTCGGATCCATTGTGGGAACGGGGAGCGCCGCACCCTCTTCCGCCTTAGCCGTATAAAACACTTGCGTGCCGTTCATATACTTCACGTCATATTCTGCCGTATGCGTGCAGCCGACAAAAATAGCCGCCAAACACAATACAGACACAACTGCCCAAAGCCATTTCTTTCTCATAGCAACCTCCGTTTGTAAAAGCTTGTTTTTAATTACGTTTTGAGGACATACTTTTAGGCTCTCTAATAATAGCACAAATATTTTTAAAAGGCAACCCTTTACTCTTTTAGGATGAATCATAAAATATTTCTTAATCCTAACAAATAAAATATGAAAGATTAATACATTTGCCCCTTCTTTGCACCTGCGCTTTGCGTCTGAACCTAACCCGAGGACAGCCGTCAACGGAAATCCGACGTCATGAGATTGCTTTGAATCTCGAAAAATGATTGAAAGTAAAATAAAAAACCGCGAAAAACATTTCGTTTTCCACGGTTTTCATGTGGCATCATGCCACCAAACTGGCTTTAATAGATAGAAATGCTACCAGCCGTTTTCGCCTCTATTCATGTTTATTATACCAAAATATATATATAGTGTAGTCAAACAGATTCATCTGATAAGAAAAAGGAAGAGGCGAACCGATAGATTATCGGCTCGCCTTCTCCTTACTCAACCTTTTCCGTTATGCTTAATCCCCCTTTCAAGTAAATGGCGATTGACTTATCTTTCATCACTCTTATCAATCCAACAAGACGCCAAACCATCACATCGTCATATTGACTGAAACAAAGCTCCTTATTTGATAAAGTTTCTTTAATGTCATCAATCTCCGCTTCCCCTCCTTAGCGATTTGCGGATAGACTGCCCGTTCAAACTCTTATTGAACCCGAACGCGACGAGTTCAACGATCAGCAGCAGCATAATCTCGATAAAGAAGTAATTGCCGATGGAGATGAACGTCAGACTGCTACCGGGGATAATCGTCGCAATGAGAGACGAGAGGCAGCAACACCAGAGCGGGCAGGAAAATGAGTGCCATCTGGATATACAGCGAACGGCTGGAAACCTTGTTCGGAATGCCCAGCGTCCGATACACAGCAAAGTCCGCCTGATAGATCTTAACGCTGCGCATAAAGATGATGCCGATCAGCACGCCGATGAGCAAGCTCACGGCAATGAGCGCGACGTACCAGAGCACGTTTGTCGTAAATACGTCGCCGGGATTCTGCACATAGATATTGCTTGTCGAAAGCAAGCCCATGTACCCTTCGGGAAGATTTGCTATCGCGGCGCGGGCGGCTTCGTCCGAGGAATAGTACAGGCATGCCTGCGTGGCGCCGGACAGATCGCTTTCAAACATGGCGGCATAATCCGCCGCGCTCATTTCGACGATCAGCCCGTCTATATTCTCATTCTCCCCGCTCGCGTCGGCGACGATATACGCCTTATCCGCCTTTGTCGTAAACACCGCTGTCCGTCCCACCACGTTGAAGTAGTTAGAGTTGACGAGGTTGATATTCCCGTCCGCGAGCGAAGAATTTACCGTGAAGGTATAGACCGTCGTTTCGTCCTCGCCCAGCCTGACCGTGCTGTTTATCGCCTGTATCTTCAGCCCGTTTTCCGCAAGCGCTCCGTATCCGAGATACAGCCGCACGTCCTCCGCCGTGAGCGAAGTTTTTATCTCTATATTCTCCAGCCCGACGCCTGCGTTTGTAAACGCGGCGGCAATCGCCGCTCCGTCGCTGCTTGCCGATTGCGGAAGCACCAGCACGCCCTCGTTTGCAGAAAGATTATACTCATATGGAGAATACAGGCAGACGACCTCATAATCGCCCAGCATATCCCCGCTTTCGGGAACGGTGACTGTAAATTCGGACAGCGTTCTGTCGCCGAGGATATAACCCGCATTTGTATCATAGGCGAGTTCGTCCAGCGTATCGGCTGAAATTCCGTCCCCCGTGCCGGACACGATGACTTTGCCCTCTATTCCCACGCCATCCAGCGTGGTCGTGAGCGGCGAGATCAGGCTCTGCCCGAACAGCGCGATGACGAGAAAGAGCGTTACCGCGCACACCGCGAGAGCAAGGCTCATCATCGTGGTGAATTTGGGACGGCTCTTGTAGTTGAGTACGCCGATATGGAGCGTGTTTTTGAAATTATGGAAACGGCTGACGGGAGGCAAAACCTCGCAGACCGTCTGCAATAAGGGCGCGGGCGGTTCTATTTGCTTATCTTCGCTCACGCTGCCGTCGTAGATGCGCACGCGGCGCGTGGCGTACTATTTGAAAAATTCGGGGTTGTGCGTGACGACGATGACAAGTTTATCGCGGCTCACCTCTTTCAGAAGCGCCGCCACTTCTTTGCTCGCCTTGACGTCGAGATTGCCCGTCGGCTCGTCTGCGAGAATGATGGGCGCGTCCTTTGCGAGCGCGCGGGCTATGACTGTCCTCTGCTTTTCACCGCCAGAAAGTTTGCTGCCACGCCTGTTCATCTGCTCGGTAAGCCCCACGCGGGCGATAAGTTCCTTTGCTCTTCTCCGGCGTTCCTTTTTGTCGTCCAACCGAAGGAGCGCAAGCTCCACGTTTTCCAGAACGGTGAGGTTTTCTATGATATTGAAGTCCTGAAAGATTGTGGCAATATTCTTTTCGCGATACTTCTCCCAATCGCTTTCGGAGTAGTGCGAAGTCGGCTCACCGTTAAAGTATAATTCCCCTTCCTCGTATGTATCGTTCGCGCCGATGACGTTTAAGAGCGTGCTCTTGCCCGAACCGCTCTCCCCTTCGATCGTCACGAACTCGTTATAGTCGAACGCCAAATCGATCCCGCGGATACCCACCGTGAGAATATCGTTGGAATCGTATATCTTTCCGATTTTTTCTAACTTTAACAGCACCGAGCGTTCTCCTTTTTCTCTTTAAGAGTTGTTTGTATTCCCGTAGCCCGCAGGCTACGGGAAAGGGCATGCCCTTTCCGCTTTTCTCACACATGAGTTCCCGTATGCGAACCTATGTGCAAAAAAATTTTTATCCGTTTTGCGCGGTATGTGCTTTGACGAGTGCCTGCCG